>WTJV01000008.1 GCA_011524725.1 Amoebophilaceae bacterium
GGGCGTGAGCTTGGTGCCGCGTCAGGCGCAAAGCGAGGCACTGTCTGAGCACACCGCAGGGGTGCGAGTTTGGCTCGTCTGCGCCTAAGAGCAAGCCAAGGTAGGCCGGTTCCCTCAGCGGTGACTTTTTTCGGTTCCTTTTTGTGTGGTAGACAAAAAGGAACGCCCGCCCGGCGAGGGCAAACTACGTAGGCCTCGCTGAGTATTAAGTTTAGAAATGAGTTCTTAAGGCTCAACTATAATAATAGGAATAAACAACAACGTATGTTGTTTGAAGTCTTGTATTATTCTTGAAAAAGGGTCTTGATATTTTCCAGAGTTATCACTAGAAAGGTTTTACGGCCGTCTGGTGTATGACCAGGATGCTTACAAGCAAAAAGCTGATCTACGAGCACGTTTATCTCTTCTTTGTGTAGTTTCTTACCTGGTTGAATACATGCACGTTTAGCGAGAGAGCGAGCTAGATTTTCTTGTACAGTCAGTGAGCAATGAGCTTTATTCCACTTAAACTGTTCGATTAGTCCTTCCAAAAGCTGCTTCAAGTCATGATCTGCAGCTTCTGGAGGGCAGCCTGTGACAATAAGACTACCCTTCCCAAAAGAAGCTAAGGTAAATCCTAGGGTATGTATATCTGTTGTATGATCCTGGAGTATGGCCATATCCGCAGGATTGAGGGGGATTTGTACGGGAAAAAGTAACTGTTGTGCGCTTCGTTGCTGGTTATTTAATAGCGGTTCTAGATACTGCTCGTACAAAATACGTTCATGGGCCGCATGCTGGTCAATAAGCAAAATTCCTGACTTTAGCTGTGTCAGAATGTAGCACTCGTGAAGTTGTGTCTTGATAACGTCGTTGGTCATCGCTTCCTCCATTACGGAGTCTTGGGGGGTAAGCGTGTCAGCCGTATTGGCTTGTGAGTGTGTAATAGTGGAGTCGCCCGCAACGTCGGCTGGAGTGGAGGTTAAGTTCTGAAATATTTTCTCCCAATCTTTAGTGCTGCCCTGCTGGGGTGCTTTCGTGCTTTTGAATTGGGCATAACTCCTTTCTGTGGCAGAGCTTATGGGAGATACTTTGGTAGACGAAGTAAAAGGACTGAAATTGATATTCTGCTCAAAGTCGATGGAGGGAATGATTTGGTGCGTGGCTAGGGTCCTTTTGACTGCTGCAGACAAAATAGAATAGACCATCCGTTCGTCTTCAAACTTAATTTCTGTTTTAGTGGGATGGACATTCACGTCGATGCGAGCAGGTGCTATATCAATAAAAAATACATAGAAAGGAAAAGCATTGTTAGGCAGTAGGTCGCCGAATGCACTTTTAACTGCGTGGTGTAGATAAACGTTTTTAATAAAACGTTGATTGACGAAAAAAAACTGTTCTCCGCGTGTTTTCTTAGCTTGCTCTGGTTTGCCAATGTAACCCCTAATTTTGAGTATCTCTGTTTCTTCTTGACAAGGGATGAGCTGCTTTTTATATGTCTCCCCAAAGAGGTGGATGATACGGTGGCTGAGTTGGGAGGTTGGTAGCTGATAGGTAGCTGATTGGTTCTGATAGAGCGAAAAAGCTATCTCAGGCTGTACTAGGGCCGCTCGCTGAAACTCATCGATGATATGCCTAGTTTCAATAGGATGCGATTTTAAAAAATTTCTACGAGCGGGCACATTGAAGAAAAGATTCTTCACACTGACTTTAGTACCTTGAGGAGCAGAAATAGGGACTTGGGTCTTTACGTGAGCGCCTTCAATGACGATACGTGTGCCTAATGCCTCTTGCTGGTAGCAAGTTTCTAGCTCCACCTGGGCTACAGCAGCAATAGAAGCTAATGCTTCGCCTCGGAAACCCATCGTCCTGATCCTGAAAAGATCTTCTGCTGTGTTTATTTTGGAAGTAGCATGTTTCTCAAAGCTCATCCTAGCATCTACATCTGACATGCCCATTCCATTGTCGATCACCTGTATCAAGGCTTTACCTGCCTCTTTGATAATCACCTTGATAGCAGTACTACCTGCGTCAATGGCATTCTCTAGAAGCTCTTTGACTACAGAGGCAGGCCTTTGTACTACTTCGCCAGCAGCAATCTGGTTGGCAAGAGTATCTGGAAGCAAGCGAATTCGGTTGGACATATCGAGAACGAAGCGTATAAAGCCAAATTTCGGATTGAGTATGCAAGCTGAGAATCACTAGCGATTTATATAGTCGCCACGCCCTTCTTGCTTCTTAAGCAAGAGAGCAATTGGATGTATTACTAATTTTCAACAGGCAATTTGTTCAGGAGTAATCTCAGCAAGCATTCGATTAATGTAACCGTTATAGTTTAAACTCCATATTTCTAGCAATGTCCTGTAAGGCATGTAGCTATAATTTCTTGACTCGTTAAGGCAATGAGACTCGACAGTGTCTAAAAAAATGGTATAATGATTGTCTATTGGGACAATGACAGTATGCAAAACAGTACATGCTGCACTAAAACAGCATGGTAGGTAGCGGTTGCATTTTCACAATGCAGCTCGAACAATTGCCTCCGTAAGGGTGCGCCAATGCCATAGTTGACCCAGGGTGATAGACGGGGCTCGAACCCGCGACCTCTGGTACCACAAACCAGCGCTCTAACCAACTGAGCTACAATCACCATAAAACTTTATGCGCTATGCACCACTGTGCGTAGCACAATCTCCAAAGGAAATAAAAAATAGGCGACTTGCCAACGCCCTTTTGTAGTCTTCACGACACAAGACTCCTGCTTCTAGGTCGTACAGGCTATTTACAAATTGTTATCTTTGTTATACAAAACCATTTGTGATGTCTTACAACAACGTTGTAACCCTCTTAGGTGCTAGTGCCGAAGATCTACTCACACATCGTTGTGAAACTATCCCCAAAGCACAATTATCTTTGCCGAGTTCTAGCGTGGTAGACGAGGTATTCCTGCCTTCCAACAGGAATACGCAGGTCTTAAAGAGTTTGGCTGCCCTCTTTGAGCATGGACGTTTGGCACGTACAGGCTACCTCTCCATCTTACCCGTAGACCAAGGAGTAGAGCATACAGCAGGAGCTTCTTTTGCCTTGAACCCTGACTACTTTAATCCTGAAAACATAGTGAAACTAGCCCTTGAAGGAGGATGTAGTGCGGTGGCAACTACTTTTGGCGCCTTGGCGCTAGTATCGCGAAAGTATGCCCACAAGGTTCCTTTTATTGTCAAGATCAACCATAATGAACTGCTTACTTATCCCAATAAGTATGATCAGACACTTTTTGGCACGGTAGAAGAAGCTTGGAATCTGGGGGCTACGGCAGTAGGCGCTACCATATACTTTGGTTCGGAAGAATCTAATCGTCAATTAGTAGAAGTAACTGCAGCTTTTGAGAAGGCCCATGCGCTCGGTATGGCCACTATTCTGTGGTGCTATGTTAGAAATACTACGTTCAAGACGGAGGAAACGGATTATCAGGTGGCTGCTGATATTACAGGCCAAGCCAATTATTTAGGAGCGACCCTCCAAGCAGATCTGATTAAGCAAAAATTACCTGATGTGAATGGTGGCTTCAAGGTGCTTGGTTTTGGAAAAACACACCCCAAGATGTATGAACAGCTTACTACAGCACACCCTATAGACCTTTGCCGTTATCAAGTCGCGAACTGCTACATGGGAAGGGTAGGGCTTATCAGCTCTGGGGGGGCGTCTCAGGGGACTACAGACTTGGCAGAAGCCACTCGTACCGCTGTGATCAATAAAAGAGCAGGAGGTATGGGCCTAATTATGGGCAGAAAGGCCTTTCAGAAGCCGATGCAAGAAGGCATCGCCTTGTTGCATGCGGTGCAAGATGTATACTTAGCAAAAGAAGTAACCGTGGCTTAGAAGGCAACATAGTATAATGTAAGATAAAAGACACCTATGGCTTGGTTTAAGAGAAAGAAAAAAGGAATCCTGACGCCCACAGCGGATAAACGGGAAGGCCCCGATGGTCTCTGGCATAAGACACCTCAGGGAAAGATCATACATACCCAAACGCTGAAAGACAATGCCTATGTATCTCTCGAAGATGGATACCATGTGCGCATAGGTTCCCAAGAATATTTTGAGATTCTATTTGATGAGCACTGCTTTACTGAGCTCGCTCCCCAACTTACCTCTGCCGACCCATTGCAATTTGTAGACAGTAAGCCTTATGCCCAGCGTTTAAAAGCAGCCCAAGAGAAGACACAACTCAAAGATGCCATCAGGGTAGCACATGGTCACATGAATGGTCTGAAGCTTGTGATTGCTTGCATGGACTTCAGCTTTATTGGGGGGTCTATGGGTTCGGTCGTGGGCGAGAAGATTGCCAAAGCCATCGACTATGCTTTGAAGCATCGCACTCCTTTGCTCATCATCGCTAAGTCGGGTGGAGCACGTATGATGGAAGCAGGTTTTTCTTTGATGCAAATGGCCAAGACTTCAGCCAAATTACTATTATTATCAGAAGCCAAGGTCCCGTATATCTCGCTTCTTACAGATCCTACTACTGGCGGTGTTAGTGCGTCCTTTGCTATGCTGGGCGACTTTAATATCGCTGAGCCCGGAGCGTTGATTGGCTTTGCAGGCCCCCGGGTCATTCGGGAGACCATTGGCAAGGACTTGCCTAAAGGTTTTCAGAGTTCAGAGTTTGTCCTGGAGCATGGCTTTCTGGACTTTATTGTAGATCGGAGAGAATTGAAGAAGACGCTGACGCAATTACTGCAGATGTTACAAGACTAGGAGTACTATGTTAAAAATTGTCGTACACCCAACTTACAGGGAAGTATTTTTAGGGATAGGACGAAATTTTGTATATTCCCTTCTCCCTCTTCAATACGCCTAGACAAGACCCTCGCCAAAGCGTTACGGCCTAATTGATTGCATCGTGCTTTCAACAACGCAGACTACTAGAGCTTGCTACATAAGCGCAAAAATTTACCGCCTTGGGTTTATAAAGCAAGACAGCGATATGGGTATAGAAACGCTTTAAGCTAAGCGCAGAAAACCGACTAAAGCCCTTAAGGTTGCTTATCCTAGGAGTAACAACTCCCAATACTGTAGAGATGCTCATAGGATTCACTAACTTAGAGGGTCGATAATGTATAATGGCATCCAGTATTCCTATTCAGTCGCCCGACACACCCACGCAGCCCAACAAGAGATGGCTCTTCCGCCCCCTACCTACAGCCGATCAGGTTGGCGTACTCTCTTCTGATCTGGGTATCCACCCGGCGCTTTGCACCTTACTCGCCCAAAGAGGTATTTCCAGCTTTGACCAGGCCAAGTCCTATTTTCGACCTTCCTTAGATGCCTTACATGATCCTTTTCTCATGAAAGATACCGACAGAGCAGTCCGTCGTTTGTCTAAGGCTATGGCCAGTAAGGAACGTATTTTGGTCTACGGCGACTATGATGTAGATGGTGTGACGTCAGTGGCGATGTTTTATGGCTTTTTAAAATCGCTGAATTTACCTGTCGACTTCTACATTCCAGATCGTTATGCAGAGGGTTATGGTATTTCTACGCAGGCTATTCAGTGGGCGGCTAAGGCCGGCTTTAAACTTATCGTGAGTCTAGACTGCGGCATTAGGGCTGTCAAGAATATACAACTCGCCAACGAGTTAGGGATGGATGTGATTGTATCGGATCATCATGAGCCAGGTGATACCTTGCCCGATGCTTACGCCATCCTCAATCCCAAAAGGCAAGATTGCACGTACCCTACCCAAGCCTTGTCGGGGTGCGGGGTAGGGTTTAAACTACTCCAAGCGTTAACGTTGTATCAACAGCTCCCCGTAGTCAGGCTCTATGATCAACTAGATCTTGTCGCTATTAGTATTGCTTGTGACATCGTCCCTATTGTAGAGGAAAATAGAATATTGGCCTATCATGGCCTCCAAAAGTTAAACACTTCGCTGAGACCTGGACTGAATGCTTTGATTCAAGTCGGTAATGTGACGCTACCTTTATGTATCTCAAAGCTTGCCTTTAGGTTGGGCCCACGGATCAATGCGGCAGGTAGAATGGACCGAGCACACTTAGCTGTTCAGCTGTTATTGGCAAAGAGCCAGTCAGAAGCGACCCATCTTGCCGCGTCCCTTAACGAGAAGAATGACCTTAGAAGAGATGTGGATAGCAAGATGACCGAAGAAGCGGTACACATGATCCGCACTAACCCTAAGCGCATGCGGGCAAGAACAACAGTGTTGTTCAAAGATGACTGGCACAAAGGAGTGGTGGGTATCGTTGCTTCGCGTTGCATCGAGCAATACTACCGCCCTACAGTCATCCTAACAGCTGCGCATGGTAAGGCTACGGGGTCGGCCCGTTCTGTAGCGGGCTATAATGTATACCAGGCCCTTTCGGCATGTGCCGACTTGTTAGATCAGTATGGTGGCCATGCCTATGCGGCGGGACTTACCTTACCTATTGAGCATGTGACAGCCTTTCAACAACGGTTCGAAGAAGTGGTCGCTAGTAATATCACAGAGGAGTTGCTGATCCCTCCTCAGGAGATTGACCTACCCCTTGCACTTGAGGAAATCAATTTTAAGTTTTACAACATCCTGAAGCAGATGGCTCCCTTTGGAACGGGTAATATGAAGACGGTATTTGCTACAGAAAACCTGATAGCTAGAAAATATACCATTCTCAAAGGGCAACACCTCAAGCTGTGTGTGCACCAAAAAGGCTCCTCACATGTCTTAGAAGCTATTGGGTTTGGTATGGCGCACCATGAACTCCTCGTAAGTATGCAGCAACCTTTTAGAATGGTCTACACCATAGAAGAAAATAATTATTGGGGAGAGCGTAATTTGCAGTTAAATATCAGAGACCTGCAGGCAATGTAAGCACGATTGCTTTAACTTTGTCTACTTAAGAAGAGATACACCTATGCAGCTTCGTGCCGAGAACTTAGTTAAGCAATACAAGGGCCATTCGGTTGTTCGGGGTGTTTCTCCTGCTGTGTCTCAGGGTGAAATCGTCGGCTTATTGGGTCCTAATGGCGCTGGCAAGACCACTACTTTCTATATGATTGTAGGATTGGTGAAACCCAACGTAGGAGAAGTATACTTAAATGAAGAGCGTATTACAGCACTCCCACTATACAAGCGGGCACAAAAGGGCATTAGTTATCTGCCCCAAGAAGCTTCTGTCTTTCGTAATCTCACGGTAGAGGAAAACCTGATGGCTGTCTTGGAGATGACTAATCTTCCGAAAAAAGAGCAAAAAGAAAAAATGGAATCGTTGCTCGAAGAGTTTAGCATTACCCATATCAGAAAGAACAAAGGAATGGTCTTGTCTGGCGGAGAGCGCAGGAGGACCGAGATCGCCAGGGCGTTAGCCATTAACCCCAAGTTCGTACTCCTCGATGAGCCGTTTGCTGGGGTAGATCCTATTGCTGTAGAGGAAATTCAGATACTCATAGGACAGTTGAAAAACAAAAATATTGGCATCCTCATTACTGACCATAATGTCAATGAAACACTTTCCATTACCGATCGCGCTTATCTTATGTTTGAGGGTAGTCTCCTCAAATCAGGTACCGCTGAGGAGTTGGCTGAGGATGAAAAGGTGCGGAAGGTATACTTGGGCAAAAATTTTGAATTGAGGAGAAGGATGTAGTAGATCGCTGGCCCACCGACACCATTAGCGTATGCACTAGGCTACTACAGTTCTTGCAATATGTTCCACCAACTTCCTACTTTGACAAGAAAGAATATCCTTGTTTTCTTTTTCACCTTGAATGACTTGCTCAAAGATATTGCAGGCTTCTATGCGCTATTATCCAAAGATGAACAAAAGAAAGCACAGCGATTTTCCTTCGAAAAAGATAGCAATCAATACACACTAGCCCGTGGGGCGTTAAGAGTGTTATTAGGCCACTACCTCAATGTAGTACCTCAAAGCCTTACGTTTTCTTACCATAAATACGGCAAACCCTATCTCGAAGATTTTCCTGAGATGCAATTTAATGTCTCCCATTCCCAAGAAATGGTCCTGTTGGCTTTGAATTATGAAGACCTGTTAGGTGTAGATATTGAGTACGAAGAAAGAAGCGTAGATGTAGATGGTATTGCCAGGCGCTTTTTCAATGACAAGGAATACGCGAGGTTACGCAACCTAGACGCAATCAACAAGAAGCGCCTTTTCTTTTATCAATGGACGGCCAAAGAAGCTTTTGTCAAAGCAATTGGAAGAGGTATAGCCTTTAATTTGAGAGATATCGAAATTGCCTCCGATGCAGAAGAGGAAATCAGGATAGTGAATCTTCACAATTCTAACGAAAATCCTGCAGACTGGATATTTTATACGCTTAGTCTTATCCCCAGGTATGTTGCTGTGCTAGCCACAAAAGCCTCATCCAAGGTTTTAGGGATCAAACACCTGGATCGATCGTTAGTCCAGCCTTAACCAACACTTTCTATCTGCAGTTAACAAGGCAGTTTTTATTGCAGATTCGGATATGTATTCCGAATTTGCAATAATTATGGTAGATAGAAAAGACTATATCGATAAAGTGCATAACGCACTCCGAATTTTTCCAGTGTGTGCCCTGCTAGGTCCCCGGCAATGCGGCAAAACAACACTAGCACTGGCTATTGGAGAACAGTTTGAAAATAGCCATAGATTTGACTTGGAAGATCTGTACGATCTATCACAATTAGATAATCCTAAATTAGCACTGGATGGTCTAAAAGGACTGATTATCATTGACGAGATACAGCGAAGACCTGATCTATTTGCCTATTTAAGAGTCTTAGTAGATAACAATCCCGATGTTAGGTTATTGATTTTAGGAAGCGCGTCACACACGCTTATTCAACAATCTTCGGAGACCCTAGCGGGTAGAATCAAGTACATAGAACTCACTCCTTTTACACTCTACGAAGTAGCGGACTTATCCAAACTCTGGCTCAGAGGCGGATTCCCTAAATCCTATTTGGCATCGATAGACGAAGATAGTTATGAATGGCGTAAGGCTTACATAAAAACTTTTCTAGAAAAAGATATACCTCTGTTGGGATTCAAAATCTCGCCTTCTAAAATGCAGCAACTGTGGATAATGCTAGCTCATTATCATGGTAGTATACTCAATTATAGTGAACTAGGGAGGTCTTTAGGCATTACAGATAAAACGATTAAGTTTTATATCGAGATATTAGAAAGTGCATTAATGGTACGTTATCTAAAGCCATGGTTCGAAAATAGTAAGAAAAGACAGGTCAAGGCACCTAAATTATACATCAGGGACAGTGGATTGCTACATGCCTTATTGAGCCTAAAAGGAAAAGAAATAAACAGTCATCCCAAACTAGGTGCTTCTTGGGAAGGATTTGCTTTGGAAGAAGTTATCTTCTCACTTGGGTTAGATACTCATGAGTGTTACTACTGGCGCACACAGACGGGTCATGAACTCGACTTGCTGGTATCGCAAGGCGCCAGGCGTATCGGCTATGAATTTAAGTATACAGATCGCCCCAAGCTAACTGCATCGATGCAGACGGCTATCAACGAACTAGCCTTATCAGAGTTAAGAATAGTGATCCCTGGTAATCCTAGCTTTCTATTGCGTGAACAAGTTAAAGTAATAGGATTAAACAAGATCGCAGCACATGCTTTGCGCTAAACGCGATAATCAGATTCGAATCTTTCATCAGCTATATGGCTAAATAATTGCCCCTTAAAAAAGAGAGATTTCGTAATTCCCCTCCAAAACTCTGCAAAGCATGAGGGGCGTCTGGTCGGCGTAGCCCTACTTTTTTCCTTGGCTTTGGATACACTAAACGTGGAGAGCCCCAAAATCAGTCGCTGTGGTTCTGAGCACCCAAATCCTGGCCTGCGGCTGTGGATTTCTTAACGCATGCTCCACCAAGGCGCCGGTTCTTTGCGGGCGGTACGTGTACGTTGATTCTTACTTTTTTGTGGTAGAAAGCATGGACGCCTTCGTTGCCTATTAACGGTCCTTATTGATACAATTTTAGGACAATTTCCCGATTATCCGGTCATGGCACTTGCTTATTAAAAAATATTCCCCTTCATTGAGCATGAGCTGATAGTCTAGCGTTAAGTCCGTGCTCATCAGCTCTGGTTGCGTTGTTTCACCTTAAACCCATATCGTCTATGTTCTCGAGCTTTCGATTGACCACATCTATTTTCCTATTGCTGGCAGTGCTATCGCATTGCCAACCTTCGGGCAACTTGTCGATGTCAGAAGAAGCTTCCTCTCGAGAAGCATTCTCTGCTCTGTCTCCAACTTCTTTCTCTGTCTCTTCCCCGCTGGCCGCTCTACCCAGTTCTAGTAGTGAGATCATTTCTTTTCGTGGCTCATCGGGAGGTCAGATACGGTTTAGTCAGGAAGGGGATAGCTGGTATGGATCGACCTCTGAGGGTAGGTTCCCGGTCCAGCATAACTCGTCCATCTCGGCGGGTTCGTATCTATCTTGGCTTTCTGATCAGGAAGCTAGTGTGGTTCGCTCTCGGGTGCACGTGATACCGAGTTCAGCAAGCCCGACAGGCGAGTCGAGTGTATACTTGGGTAGGTTGGGGTTAATGGGGGGTATGCAAAGCTCCGCGCCCCTCGCCCGCGACACTTCTGCTCCGGTGTGGCTATCGGCTACCCGTGAGAAGCAAGTTCATAGTGTGGTGACCGTAGGCCCTGATAAGGAAGTGAACATTCGCTATGTGATACGTCGAGGCTGGCGCTGTATCAGTTATTTCTTGCGTACTGTGCAAGAGAACCCACATGCGACCTCCTATGTAGAAGAGTTGCAGCAGGACTTTGCTTACACCCATAGTGACCACGAAGTTCGTGGCCAGCACCATACTATGCAGCAAGGTATATCGGGCCCGAGTGTAGAGATCCCCTCGTTGGGCGTAGAAGCCGACCTTCAGCTAGGTCAGCAAGCCCAGCAAGGTCAGGGTATGCAGCAGTATACGACACAAAGCGCCCGTACGACGCACGATGTTTTGCGTCTGGTCGCCTCCGTACCCGCTACCTACAGAAAAAAGAAGAAGTTCGGTAGAGGCTATAAAGACAAGCCTGTCTTGGACCCTTTGAAAGTACAGTTGGGAGTCATCCTGGAGCGTATGTCTTCCGACGAAGCTATACTATCTCCGCGTCCCTCTCTTGCAGCATATCATCCACCAGCCCCAGCTCCGGTGTCTTCTACCACCCCTAAGCCTCCCTCTGTATCAGGTAAGGTCTCCGCATCTTCTACTCCCCCTTCTACGTCAGGCAGCTCTCGTCCTACCATGACGACCTCTTCCACGCAGAGCTCGTTCGTGAGCGAAGTCACGACTTCTTCTCAAGGTAGCAGGACCTCCTCTCGTCCACCAGCCTTTTCTCTGGCCCCACTGGACGCGGGTATAGACGTAAAGTCCCTACTACGTCGCAAGCTTGATGACCCTGATGCCGAGCTGAGTGAGGCAGAAAGTATTGCGTTGCTAACCCACTGCGTGCACGAGGGCGAGCTGAATGCGGAGAAGATCAGGGGTAAGGACGCGTTGATGGTGATAGGGAATACAGGAGCGGGCAAGAGCACATGTTTGAATTACTTGATTGGCTGTAAGCTAGAAGGGAAGAATCCCCATGAACTAGGTTTAGATGGTCTTGAGGAGCTGATTGTGATTGCTCCCGACTCCCCTTTAGGCGAGGTGATGCCGATAAGCCACGAGGAGACCTCGAAGACGTTCATTCCTCAGGTAGAAGCCTCTCGCACGGATCCCAGTATTGCTTATTGCGACTGCCCTGGTTTCTTGGACAACCGTGGCGCCGAAATTAATATTGCGAACGCGGTGAACATACGCCGTACGCTTCAAGCAGCTCGTTCGGTAAAGACTTTGATCTTGATCAACTACCATAGTCTTTTGGCAGACCGCTCGCGTGGCCTTCGGGAGACATTATCGATTTGTAGTCAGTTATTTGGCAAGCCAGCAAACCTAGAGCGTTACCAAAGCTCCTTACTACTCGGCGTTACAAAATCTCCCGTAGGCATGAGCCTAGAAGGTATGCGAGCATTTATTGCTAAATCCAACTTACCGATTGTGGAAGTACTCTCCAAGCGCGTGTTCCTATATGACCCCTTAGATAGAGGTAATGCAGACTTCTGGGTACACGCTCAGTTCGTCCGAGCGATAGACGAACTCCAGGGTATTCCTCAGAGGGAGAGTGACAAGCTATTCCGCACTGTTTTGACAGATGGAGATGAGCGTAAGCTGCTGGACATCGTAGAGAAGCAAAGTAAAGACCTAGAGGTAGCCCTACACCGTAAGCAGTACGTACGCGCGGCCGGCTACTGGCGCTCGATGCATCGTTTGAGCGTGATCGACCACTACAGTGTAGAGCGGCTCTTGAACACAAGCTGCTTGAAGCTCCAGAAGATGCTTTCACGTAAGGTAGGTGAATTCCGCAAGTACTGCATGGACTATCGTTTTAGGGAGGCGGAGATCCGGCTCGATGAGTTAAGGGAGCTTTCTTCTCATTTCAGCAAAGAAGACCTATACCGTTTGGAGCTGGACGTTACAGACCTGGGGAAACTGCTTGTGCACTTCAAGGATTTAGAGACCAAGCAGCTGGAGCGCGACAGACTTTTCGCCGAGCTGGAAGGGGAAGTATCTCGTATGGAGGAAGCAAAGCGTCTGTTGGAGGAGACGTACCGCAGCCAACAAGTAGAATTCTCGAAAGCTCAGAGTGCGCTAAGGGCCGAGATGGTACGCAGGGATGGGGACCACGAAGCTCAGATTTCGAAGATCAAGGAAGAGTACCAGGGTCAGCTTCAGAAGCAAGCGGAGGATGCGAGATTACAGAAGACGGTGAGTGAGGAAGATCGGTTGCAACGGGAGAAAGAGGAAGCTAAGCTACGCCGGGCGTATGAAAATCGTTTGGCAGCCGCAGAGCAGGAGCAGCGCTCCGCGCGTGAGGAATATGAGCAGCGCTTCAAGGAGCAGGAAACCCGCCAGTTGCAGAAAGAGTCGGAGCTGCAGGCGAAGCTGACGGAGCTAGAAGGTAAGGCAAAGGAAGCTAAAGAAGCAGAGGAGCACGCTCGTCGCGAAGAAGCCCTTCGTCGCCGTCAGTCCGCACTTCCCGAAGAAGCGTTCGGTGCGAAAGCGTGGAAAGAATACTTTGGGGTGAAAGTCGACGATGAGCCTGCGCTTCCGCGTAACATCGAGGCTATATTGAACAAAAAGGCGCCGTTTACCTTAGAGCATGAAACTAGCCCTCAGCGTATAAGAGATAACCATGTGTTGTTTCTAGTTCCCTCTCAGGTGAATGGGGAGCCGCTTAGCTTGAATAAGCTTGGGGAGTTATCGAAGCACTATTTTCCGGGCAATGAGGAGGGATATAGGCATTATGATAGTACTGTACGGTCCCAGTTTGGTGGAAAAACACCGTCCAAGTCGTATTGGTGTCTACTAACTCGTACGGTGTTGTCGGGCAGCCGTAGTAAAAATTATAGTGATCAAAAGGCGTTGTTGAGCCAATATTCCCGTCAGGGTTATGGCTTGCCCAGTGGCTTGGAGGCATCGACGGGGATTATGGTTCACTATGCTCGTAGTCGAGAGCGGTTGTACGGCGATGCCCCTAGGACCTACACGCGTTGCGCGGCCGAGGAGTTGGTTGGTGGAAAATGCCCGTTGTTGGGGGCTTCGGGGCGTCTGGTCCCGGTGTCAACGACTACTACCTCAGTGATGATAGTAATAACGGCGTTGCTGGTTGCTGGAAGTTCTAGGCCATTGGTCTTTGGAAACTTGTTGTGGGCTGGCCTTGGTTTCTTGCTCCTTAGGTCTTGGGAACTTGTGGTGTAGGTAGTCAGTATCATGGCGTAGTCTACATTGGTTACTTGGTGTAGGTTTACGTTGGTTTTTGGGTTGTTGGTTTATGCGGAGTTCCCGGGGCTTTTGCCCCGGGAGCCCGCGGGGTGCGTTGCTAGCATTGAGTTAGTCTTAGTTTCCCGTATCCAGTAGGCGTTTTTAAGGCTTTGTGCTAGGTAGTGGCTATTGGCGTGGGATAAGATTCCCAAATAGGACTGTAAGCACTGGTCCATATGGTTGGGGTCTATTTTGTGTTGCAGATAAGCGGTATACTGTTCTTTCAGTCTGCGTTTCATGCGTCGTTTGGTGCGTGTGCGTAGGAGTCGGTGGTGCAGAAACAAGACATACCCTAAAAAGTCGATTCCTTGATGCATATTACTGAGGATGATCTTTTTGGGGTGTAGGGTGAGTCGTAGTGTTTGTGCGAGAAAAGTCTGAATTGGCTCTATGAGTGCAGTGAGTTGTGTTTTTTCGTGAGCCACAACAATGAAATCGTCGCAATAGCGCAAGTAATATTTTTGTTGTAAGTTATGTTTGATAAATTGGTCGAGCTCATGTAGGTATACATTAGCAAAGAGTTGGGACGTAACATTGCCTAGTGGCAATCCTATACGGCGCTGATTGGTGCTATAGGTGCCAAAGCTGTCGATGATGCGATCGGCAATACACCGTACTCGACTATCGTGCACTCGCTTATGTAAGAGATTTTTCAGAATGGCATGGTCTACCGAGTCAAAGAAACGTTGTACATCCATTTTGAGAGCAAAACAAGCTTGCTTGCCGTTTTTGCTTACTTTTTTTAGTATCTTATGAAGCTGATCGACGCCTGCATGGGTACCCTTACCCACCCGACAAGAGAAGGAATGAAAAAAGAATGTTTTGTCAAAGACTTCGCTAAGTGTGGTATACAGCATTTGATGCACGAGCCGATCTCGTACACATGCCTTGCTGATGTAGCGTTTTTGCGGGTCGAACACGTAAAAATGCTGATAAGGGCCGTGTTGATAGCGTAGGGTCACCAAATCTTCATGCAATTGAAAAATAAAATCTTCTATATACCGCTCGAAATGCTGCACGTCTTTTTTATGTCGTTTTCCTTTCCTAAACTGGTGCCAGGCGTTCAGCATATTTTCGAGTGCTATCATCTGATCAAATAAACACCACACTTTTCTCATGTCTTCACATCGTTCTGTGCTTGATATACCGCTCTTTCATAAGCTATATGATCTGTATAAGCTTTTGCATAGTTACCAGGGTAAGATCCCCAAATCCCAACGTTATACGCTATGGTAGCGCTGCGAAAGGATATCACTACTGCTTCTAGAACGCGTCATTGCAACCAGTCATCTACAAGGAGCAGCCCGTACCCAGATGCTACACGAAATAAGCAATCATATAGACTTACTCAAGGTACTCATTCGTCTGGCACATGAGACGCGTATGCTTACCTCTGAGCAGTACTTGACTGTAGAAGCACATTTGCAAGAGGCAGGAAAAATGATAGGTGGTTGGCTTAAGTCCGTTGCTCACTAAGGAGCGTAAAGCCCCCTAGTGAGGTCGGCACAGAATTTCCAGCAACCAGCAACGCCGTTATTACTATTATCATTGAGGTTGTTGTTGTTGACATTGAGACCAGAAGCCCCGAAGCCCCCAACAACGGGCATCGTTTGTTGCGTACCCCAGCCCATTTGGTTCACCAGCATTCGTGTCTACCCCGTGTGGGCTAATCACCAATGCTTGTATTTTATATGAGACAATGGCCTTCATTTTGTGAATGCCTTTGTCTACGAGGCTTAGGCACGAAGTTCTGCTGTTTGTGCGCGCTACCAAAATCCGTAAACATTGGTCATACTGGCACTGACCACCTCCAAGAGGAGTCACAACGAACTGCCCCGGGAAAGCTACACTTGTTAGCTTTTCATGACCAGGGCGTGATCATATCAGTTAGGATCGCCAAGCCTGAAGTGTCGGGATGGGGGGATTTGAACCCCCGACCTCTCGCACCCTAAGCGAGTGCGCTAACCGGACTGCGCTACATCCCGAGCGAATACAAAGGTATACAAATCCTCCAAAAAGGCTTGTTATGTCTTTAGTAAGCCATGAATAACACTTACAGCGGTTGGGCCCACTAACCAAATTTTATAAATTTGTCTTCATATAATCTTTTTGCTGTGCCCCACAACAGCGGTGCTAATGCTGTCACAGTTTAGTCGTCAACCTACCCAAGCGTATGAAGTATGACCAATACAGTAGGAATAACTAATCTAGTCCAATGGGCTCGACTGCTAGAGCAGCAGCAAGAGAAGGAGTTACTGGCACTGCTGTGTGATGCCCCAATTATTGAGGTAGCAGAATTTCTAAACCAACAGCCATCTCAGAAATTATTAACCTTATTCACACATCTACCTCAGGAGCTCCAAGGAGCTATTTTTGCCGATTTAGAGGAAGAGCAGCAACGCAACCTGTACGAGTTACTGCCTAGGAAAGATTTTGCTACCATCTTTTCCCACATTCCATCGCATCAGCGTGCCGAATTCTACCAACAACTCGGCCATAACGAGCAAATTCGGTTACTTCCCTACCTCTACAAAAAAGACAGGGAAGATGTCATGACCTTAAGCGCTTATGCTCCCGGAACGGCTGGTAGCATTATGAGTACAGATTTTGCCACAGTGATAGAGAATATGAAGGTCAAGGAAGCCATTCAGAAGCTCAGAGAAGACTCTCCTTCTAAAAAGATGATTTACTATATCTATGTAGTCGATCAAAATATGCAGATGACGGGGTTTGTTTCACTCAAAGACTTAATTATGGCTGCTCCAGATGTACAAGTGGCCCATGCTTTGCATGAAAACTTTATTTATGCCAATATCAACGATGATCGAGAGTCTGTAGCACGACAAATTGAAAAATATGACTTAGTAGCTATCCCTGTTCTCAATGAAGAGAAGCAACTGATGGGTATTGTCCGTTATGATGACGCCATGGACGTCATTCGAGAGGAAGAAACAGAGGACATGGAAAAATTCATGGGGATCGTGTCTAATGAGGATACTTCAGACTACCTCAGATCTTCTAGCCTTCAGCATTTCAGAAAACGAGTCACCTGGATCGTGGGCCTCTTTATCGCCAGCATTGTATCCGAATTGATTATTCACAAACATGAAGCACTGTTAGGCAGGTTGACAGTTTTGGCGCTTTACTTGCCCATGATTGCCGGTGCAGGAGGGAATGCAGGTAGCCAAGCCGCCACTGTGGTGATTAGGGCGCTATCACTAAGTCAAGTGACACTTCGCAATTGGCTGGAAGTAGTCTTCAAAGAAGCTCAAGTAGCTTTCTTACTGGCTTTTTGCCTCTTCTTCTTGGCTTTTCTGAAGGTTATTATCCTATCTGGAAACGTTGTCTTAGAAAACCATGGGCCTTACAGGCTGGCCTTTGCCATAGCTTTATCATTGAGTTTACAGGTGATTACGTCGACCGTCGTTGGAGCCTCCCTGCCACTCATTGCCAAGTATTTCAACGGAGACCCCGCTGTGGCGGCGAGTCCGGCGATTACTACCCTGGTAGATATCACGGGTATGGCCATCTATTTTGCTATCGCTATGGCCATGCTGTATTAGCGTTCCTAAGTCTTGTACAAGGCTAAGCTAGTAAGACTAGGCAGTAAAGCCCTACCAATAATGACTACCCAGGTGCGTAAGCCATCTCCTTAAAGAAATATGAGTGTGGGCAACATGAATCAAACTCTTTCTCCCACTAAGGAACAAGTTGCTTTTGTGGATATCATTCTGCCACTCCCGCTTCCCAAGCTATTAACGTACCGCATCTCTCCCCAATACATCGAACGAATAGCCATAGGTAGTCGAGTGTTGGTCCCTTTAGGTGCTAAGAAAGTGTTAACAGGCCTTGTTGGAAAGATTCACGCCGAGGCGCCTAACTACCGGACCAGGGAAATAATGGATGTGCTGGACGATACACCCATTGTACCTCCCATACCAATGAAGTTAATTCACTGGTTAGCAGATTACTATCTGTGCACTTTGGGAGAAGTTATGCTCGCTGCCTTACCCAACGGATTCAGGCTGAGCAGCCAGTCTAAAATACAGCTTCACCCTGAGGCAGACTTGGAGACTATCAATCTGTCTACGCAAGAGCAACTACTCGTCAATGTGCTTAGGCACCGTGCTGACCTTAATTATACAGAAGCAGCTAGGGTGGTAGCCCAGAAAAACATCCACCATCTTATTCAATCACTTCTGCACAAACAAGCCATTCTCCTATTTGAAGAAGTTAAAGACAAGTATACACCCAAGAAGGTCAAAAAAGTGCGCCTCAACAAAGTTTACATCCAAAGTAAAGAGGCGCTACAGAATCTGTTTACAGAACTAGAGAAGCAGAGTAAGCAGCTCGATGTGCTGCTTAAGTATGTAGCACTCGTGCCTGTACATCAATCCGACTTGCTAGACGGTCACGCCATCGAGAAAAAACAGTTGACCCAAGAAGGCATTTCCCCATCCTCACTCCAAACACTCATCAAAAAGAAAATATTTATAGAAGAAGAAGTCGTCGCCTCTCGCTTTGAACAGGTCAAATTGGCCGATCAAGCCCTTCCTACGCTGAATCAAGCACAAAGCACTGCACTAGCCGCCATTCATCATCAATTTCAAGACAAAAATACCGTCTTACTACATGGTGTAACAGCGAGCGGCAAGACCGTAGTGTATATGCAATTGATACAAGAAGTGCTCCAAAGCGGAGGGCAGGTATTATACCTACTACCTGAAATTGTGCTCACCACCCAGATGATCAAGAGAATGAAAAGGATTTTTGGCAGCCAAGTGTCTGTCTATCATTCTAAGTACTCTGACAACGAACGCGTCGAAGTCTGGAATAGTGTTTTACAAGGTGAATGCGCCTTTGTACTAGGTACACGCTCAGCCATCTTTCTGCCTTTTGCCCATCTGAGCTTGATTATTGTAGATGAAGAGCATGAACTGTCGTATAAGCAGTTTGACGCGATGCCTCGCTATCACGCGAGAGATGCTTCCCTGGTCTTAGCTCAGTATCACCACGCCAAAGTCTTACTCGGCTCAGCCACCCCTTCTATTGAGAGCTATTACCATTCAAAAAGTGGTAAGTATGGGTTCGTAGCCCTCCAGGAGCGATTTGGCCAAGCTGCTTTGCCAGAGATAGTCCTGGCCAATGTGCGTATAGCACGACAAAAGAAGACCTTGCGTGAAGATTTTACGAAGGAACTGCTAGAAGCCTTAGCCCAGACGCTTAACCGTGGAGAGCAAGCTATTATCTTTCAAAACAGGAGAGGGTATGCTCCCTATATTGCTTGTGAAGCTTGCGGGTGGGTACCTATGTGTACGCAGTGTGCTGTCAGTCTTACATACCATCAATTCAAGCATTCTCTGCAATGCCATTATTGCGGCTACCACACCAAGATGCCGCCTACATGCGACATCTGTGATTCGCCTCAACTCAAAAATGTAGGTTTTGGCACAGAAAAGCTAGAAGAGACACTGCAAGCATTTTTTCCCGATAAGAGAGTCCAACGCATGGATTTAGACACCACTCGAGGCAAATACAGCTATGATAGGCTTATCGACTCATTGGAGGAGGGCAACATAGACCTATTGGTAGGCACACAGATGCTCACCAAGGGCCTAGACTTTGATCAAGTATCGCTCGTAGGCGTGTTAGACATAGATAGGCTACTTTACTTTCCTGATTTCCGGGCCAACGAACGGTGCTTTCAGCTGCTCACGCAGGTAAGTGGTCGAGCAGGTAGAAGAGCAAAACAAGGAAAAGTGATCATACAGACCAACAACCCGCAGCATCCTATCTTGGAAGACATTGTGAAGCATGACTACGAAAGGATGTTTCATAGAGAGCTAAAAGAGCGTAGGCGATTTTTGTATCCTCCCTACGTTAGGCTTGTAAAAATTACCCTCAAACACAAGGATAAAAATTTAGTAACAACAGCTGCCAACATGCTTACTCATAGCCTGAGAAGACAATTAGAACATGACGTTTTGGGCCCTCAGGCCCCCTTGATTGCCAAGGTAAAGAACCAGTATTTGATCGACATTTGTGTAAAAATTAAGAAAAACACAGAGACGTCGCTTTTGTTGACCAAGCAGATAATCGCTCAAGAGCGCAGGCGTGTTACGCTCGATAAGGATTTTAAGCAAGTGAGGATTTTTTTTGACGTAGACCCCATCTGATAAGGGCATCAACTAACCACTCCTTAATCAATCATCTTCCACCTTAGTACTCAGCGAGGCACGCGTAGTGTCCCCTCGGTGGGGGTAAGAATCGCCTTGCCTGCGGGACCCTACCCTCTATTGGACCTATTTTAGGGGGTAGCGTCATAACGCTTATAGGTATTGGTAGGTCATTTAATTCAAGTATATTAGAGTTTTATTGCCGAATATACTTGGTTATGATTGCCAGAGAATTTTATCAAAAACAAATAAAAGAAGCACTACAAATTTTCCCAGTTTGTGCATTAGTAGGTCCTAGACAATGTGGTAAGACAACACTAGCTAATGTTGTTAAGCGCGACTTTAATCCAGTACATCATTTTGATTTAGAAGATCCCTACGATCTAGAAAAAATGAATTATCCGAAGTTGCTTCTTGAATCCCTGGAAGGTCTAGTTATTATCGATGAAATACAACAGAGGCCAGAGTTATTTCCGTACTTGAGGGTATTGGTAGATAGGAATCCCAATATTAGATTACTCATATTAGGAAGTGCTTCTCGCGATCTTATTCGACAGTCTTCAGAAACATTAGCTGGACGCATTCAGTACATAGAGTTAACTCCTTTTAGTATCCAAGAGGTAGAGAACTTAACCAGGCTATGGGAGCGCGGAGGATTTCCTAACGCCTATTTGGCTGCTTCAGACTCTAGAAGCCAGAAATGGCTGAAGTCCTATGTAGCCACTTTTTTGGATAGAGATTTAGCTAGCATGGGGTTTAGTATCTCCCCCTCGAAGATGAGGCAGCTTTGGATGATGTTAGCGCACTATCATGGCAATATGATTAATTATAGTGAGTTAGGAAGGTCACTAGGTATGACCGATAAAGTAATTAGGACTTATATTGACGTATTGGAAGGCACTTTTATGGTACGTTGTTTAAGTCCGTGGTTTGAAAATATTAAAAAAAGACAGGTCAAAGCCTCTAAAATTTATATTAGGGACAGTGGAGTGCTACACAGCTTACTGGGTATCCATAATGAAACAATAAAGTTTCATCCCAAATTAGGGGCCTCTTGGGAGGGATTCGCTTTAGAAGAATTAATAAGTACACTAGAGGTAGATTATAACGACCTGTATTACTGGCGCACACAAAATGGGGCTGAACTAGATTTGATGGTCGTTCAAGGAACAAAACGCATTGGTTACGAATTTAAGTATACAGACGCTCCCAGGGTATCTAGATCTATGCATATTGCCCTGAAAGACTTATCTTTAGAAAGGCTAAACATTGTTGTTCCTGGAGAGGATTCATTCCGTATCAACGAATATATCCACGTTATTGGCCTAAATAGTCTTGGCAAGTAAAAAAGATAGGTCGATTACACAGGCACACAAATGATTCCTTTTGCCAATAACTTAACCGTGCTTCCTATAGTGTACTAAACAAGACTTAATCTTACAATGCATATAGTGACCTTTGCACAACAAATTTATGCATCAGGGGCTTATTTGGGCAGTTTAAAGCCATGACCAATTCCATAACGAGCATGCATCGCGCTACATCTTCTATAAAAACGGATGCATTTACGGGATCATGCGGTGAAGTGCCAGCCCAGCATCCCTAGAATGTGTGTTTAAACGATTATAAGCCGTGCAAAGATCTCAATACATCTGAAATACTCAACGCGGCTCTCTGACTTGTGGTATCTCTTCCTCCTGTGTCAATAACATAGATTAAAAACACAAGAATAAATGGTCGATATTTAACCGTTTAGTGGTTAATATTACACCATGTACCTACGTCATTTAGTCAATAAGCTGCGAGATAGGCATTGCTAAAAATGTAGCGATTAGAATGCGTGCATTCACCATCAATATTTTAGCTATGCCCAGACATACGTCCGATCCCCCAACGCAGGTACCACATTGTCAACACAAAGCTTTTGTCAAGAATGGCAAATGAAATGTCACAAAAAACAACGTTACAAGTGTAAGCAATGTGCTTATCATTTCTAAAGTTTCCACGCCCCCGAGCTACATGGACTGCTGCGCAGAACAAAAAAGACCAAGCGTGTCTTCTCCGAGCAGATAACACAACCCATCCACTGGGTAGGTGTACTCAGCACAGTGCCTATGTCTAGGCTTGATCTGACGGTGCTTGAATACCTACTTTGACAGTACCAATGCGTGTATCTTCCAGAGCAACAATGGTAAAGGTAAAAGGAGCGAATTCCACTGTTTCGTGGAGCTCTGGTATTCTTTCAGTAATATCAATAATAAGGCCACCGAGCGTATCATAGTCTCCGGTTGGAATATCCCAACCATACTTTTCGTTGAGATAATCAATCTCGTGTCTTGCACTAAGCAAATAAATGTTATGGTCTAGCTTTTGTTCTACGAGCTCAGTCACTCCATGTTCATCTTGTATCTCACCAACAATTTCTTCAACAATATCCTCCATACTGACAATGCCTGAGGTACCTCCAAATTCATCAACGACCAATGCTAAACGCTTACTTTTTGTTGTAAGTTGCACCATTACTTCACTGGCTAGGCTGGTCTCTGACACGATGATAACGGGTCGAAGGATACTTTCAATGTATTGGGGTTTTTTAAGCAACTCCTTGGCATGGCAATAGCCAATGATATCATCGATATCATGTCTATAGACCAAAATCTTGGTATGCTCACTTTTGATCACCGCTTCCTTGAGTCCCTTGATGCCGTCTTCAATACTGATCGCCACCACCTCTGTTCTGGGAATCATACAATCTCTTACTTTTGCTCGCCTAAAATCTATGAGGTTGCTTACGAGCTTGGCACCTACGCCTACAGGCACCTTGTTTTCTATATTCAGTATATTTTGGATGAAGGTATGTAGGTCTGTTAAGCCAAAGGCAGGCTGTTTTTCTAGATAGTTTTGCCCCAAGACACGGACAATAAAAAACTTGGCTATTGCGGTGGTGAAAACCACCAATGGCCAAAGCACATACGCAGCCACTGTTATGGGTAGTGCAAAGAAAGCGAGGAGACGGTTGGGCCCCAGTAAGAAAATACTTTTGGGAATAAACTCGGCTACCACCAATATGCCTAGCGTGGCTAACAGTGTCTGCAGCATCAGTACAGTGGCATGGTTGTTGAAGGCCGTAGGCAGATAATTGTGCAAAAGAGGGGCTAAGACCTTGGCCATATACGTGCTGTATACAACGAGTGTGATGGTATTTCCAATAAGGGTAGTACTAATAAAACGGTCAGGATGCCTCAGAAAGTTATTCAAGACTTTGCCATACAAAGACTTACGCTCTCCTTCCAGCTTCATCCCCAACTTATCTGCAGATAAAAAAGCAATTTCTATGCCTGAGAAAAAAGCCGAGAGAATGAGCGCACCGACAATAACAACAATCTGATGTGGGTCTACCATATTGAAATCCTGTAGCGAGAATTTGCGGGCTTTCTTTGTGTTAAGTATATTATGACAAGAACTCCTCACTCATGCTTACCTATCTTGGTTGCATGACTACCAGAATAGACGATTAGGAACCACGGATATAGCAGGTTATTAGACCTATGGAACATTGAATAGACCTTGAGGCTGGGAAATAGTATAATAACTCAGGTCCTGCTTAGCGGCTAGCCCCTGGCCCATCAGTAGCTCTTCTTGGGTTTCTATTCTGACAAACTTATCGGTGTAAAATACTTCATAATCAGGGCTCCAATGCAACTCCTCTGTATTCAGTTGTCTTGCATCACGTAAGTTTTTAAGCTCCACATCACCTCTGAAGCTATAGATATTCTTTTCCGAAGCAAAATAAACGCTATTCGCCCTTCCTGTCGCTGACACTTCTTGGGTGTCGGGCCCATAGAACTCTATATAGCCTCCTTCAGGATAGGTGCAATCTCCATTTTCATAACGTAGTACCTTCTCAGTAGCTATTTTATACTTCACAACACCCTGCTCGCTGAAGATGAGCTCAATGTGGGTCGATTCCAGCATAGGAGCACCATGGCCTTGATCCTGCTCAGGCGTAAACCCAAAGGTTAACCCCATCAGCATGTAAACTAAAAAACAATGTTTATTGTGCATTCGTAGCCTAAGCATAGCATCCTGATCACGTATACACACTCGGCGTACCTATGTGATCCTTACCCATCGTGTTGAAATACTTTACCTTTGTGCGATAATACAAAAAAGATCCCTGACCAACGCTACCATATAGGCGTAGATAACTAAATTTGACCAAAGGCATAAGGGAGTTGTATTAGTTCCTATTTTGCTTTTTGATGATACCACTACAACATGCTTGAGCAGGTCCAAATACTGCATGCTGAGATTGCCCGCTTCCAAGCCGAAGATCAAGCCACGCTGGAAGCGTTTAGACAAAAATTTATTTCTAAAAAGGGAGCGATAGCCAAGCTTTTCGCTGGCTTGAAAGCGGTAGAACCAGCCGAGAAGAAAGCACTAGGAAGCGTACTTAACGAGCTCAAGAACGCTGCTCAAGAGAAATTCAAGGTACTCATTGAGCAAGCCAATACAGTAACCCAAACGTCAGGGCAGCCAGCGGAAGATCTAACGCTGCCACCGCCTGCCCATGCATTAGGCACCTTACATCCCCTAACAAGTATCAGCAATGACATCATAGGGATATTCGAAAGAATGGGCTTTAATGTCTCCTACGGACCAGAAGTTGAAGATGATTGGCACAACTTTACTGCCCTTAATTTCCCCGATAACCATCCAGCACGAGACATGCAGGATACTTTCTTTTTAGGTACTGACAAGGTGCTGCGAACCCATACTTCTTCTGCTCAGGTAAGGGTGATGGAAAGTCTAGCGCTACCCATACGTACCATTGTGCCAGGGCGAGTTTTTCGTAATGAAGCTATATCAGCGCGTGCCCATTGTATCTTTCACCAGATAGAAGGGCTATATATTAACCGGCATGTAAGCTTTGTAGAACTTAAGGAGTCGCTATTCTTTTTTGTGAAAGCGCTATTTGGTAGTCGCACTAAGATACGTTTTAGGCCTTCTTACTTTCCTTTCACTGAGCCCAGCGCAGAATTAGATATCGACTGTAGAATCTGTGGCGGTAAGGGGTGCAAGATTTGCAAGTACACAGGTTGGGTAGAGATCATGGGTGCGGGTATGGTAGATCCTCAGGTGCTGACCAATTGCAAGATAGATCCACAAGTGTATACAGGCTTTGCTTTTGGTATGGGCATAGAGCGCATTGCTATGCTACAGTACCAGATCGATGATTTACGCCTGTTTACAGAGAACGACATTAACTTTCTAAGACAGTTTTGAATAGATGATAATGGTCTCTGCTTTTCAGGACTTGAGCAGCGTGTCGTATCGCCAGCGGGGTCTTACTTTGCTCATCCTAGGAAAAAAGTAAAGCCCGAAATTATCCACGGCATTCTCGCAGTGTAAACTTGTACGCATTTTTAGGACATTATATCAATATTTTGATGGTTAAGGCACATGACAAGCCTGTTCTAGGAGAAAACAGGCTTTTAGGGCGTTGTCATCCCTTGTTTTTGATGTAGCGATAATCTAAATTTCATAAAGCCGGGTAATATAGCTGTTATCAGCGCAAAGACCATTACAGGCCATTACATAACAAGCTATCGAAGACTTGGTGTCATGATTAAAAACAATTCCCAATATCCGCGTCGTGTTGCTGCCCTGTTGTTGTATCTCTTACTGCTGTTGCAGGGATGCAGGTCGCCGCTGACGATGCATGCCGGTGAGGGTGAGGAAGAGGCCATGCACACTGGCGACGTATTTGCACCTGCGTTGCCCGACGAAGATGCCAAGCTTCCCGCTACCAAGCACCCTAGGGTTGGCGTATCTGGTTCTATTGCCACCGCCCCAGTGTTAGAATCTCCTGCTCCCGATCCACCTCATTATGACGTATTCATCAGTCATGCGGGCCCTGACAAGCAACCGATCGCCCTACCAATCTATCAAGAACTCGAGCGTCGCAACATTCGTTCTTTTGTTGATGAAGCGGAGTTGAGGGTTGGACGCTATGCCCCTGAGGCCATGATCCGAGCCATGGAAACGGCACGATGTGGTGTATTTATACTAAGTCCCGAGTTTGCGGCTAGGGAGTGGCCCATGAAGGAGCTAAGTACCTTTCTTCGTCGTTATCAAGAAGCTAAGCGGCAAGGCAATATCCCGCCTCTGCTGGTCCCTGTCTTTCACCGGTTGACGTGGTCGGGAGATTGTAAGCTGCAACCTAAGGCTTTCTTTAAGAAGTATCGTGACGTTTTTACCTGCGAGAAGAGTGATTTTATAGAACGTAAGCAGTCAGGGGAAACCTCCATGGAGCAGATTATGAAAGACCTACAGGTCTTGTATGAGGTCAAGTATTTCACCGGAATAGAACGCAAAAAAGGAGGAGATTATCAATTGATCCACGACACTGTTACCTCGGTATTTGAGGGCATTCCCAGCCTTCGTGCAACTTCGGCCAAAGGCTGTCTGTCTACTCATTACCTACATGACAATTTTGCACGTATCCCCTCGCTCTTTCAAGGCGGAGGCTCCCATCATGTAGATAACCTAGCATGCACGCTCCAGCGGATTGTCAAAGATGCTCGCTCGGGCAGCCAGCAGACTACGTCAATAGACTTGTCAGCGCTATTTAGCGATAGAAGCATTCATCCAGGAGCGTCATTGCGTGCGATTCAGAAGATTTTAGTGATCGGTCCTCCAGGGGTTGGTAAGACGACTTTGAGTAAACAATTGGCATACCGTTGGGCAGCAGGTACGTGGGGAGACGCGTTTAAGGCAGTCTATGTGCTTTCTGTCAGGCGTTTGCCGCGCACTAGCCATCCTGATGCATCAGACCTGTCGTCTGCGATTGTCGATTATTGCTTTAGTTCATCCACCTTGACTACCCATGAAAAATCTTTGTACAAAGATCGTGTTATCGAGGACCTTAAACTCCCCACTACGTTGGTCATTTTAGATGGGTTGGATGAGTGGTCGGGATTGGGCGAATCACTCTTATCGCCGTTTACAGCGGTCCGTCATAAACTTCTCATGTTATCTCGATCCTATCAGATCGACAAAGCGCGTGAATTGGCTGATATGGAGGTTGAGCACGTGGGCTTGAGCAGCATTCAGTTGCGTGACTATGTGTGTAATACGTCGGGTCTATCCTCTGTGGAGAGCTATGAGTTTCTATCATTGTTGTCCCAACGGCCTACCATTTCAGCAATCGCCCGTGTACCAGTAAACTTACAGATCTTGTGTTTTTTGTGGCATGACACACCATCCCATCGCGAAGTGCGCGAGGCAGTATGTCAGGGCAGTCTGCCGAGTTTGTATCAGATAGTTACCCGTAAGATCTGGCAGCGTTATGTAGACCGTAGTCGGGCATTGGCTTCTTACAGAGCCCAACGTGAAGCCATGTTTGAAGTACTGGGCAAGATTGCATTGAAGGCGTTCGCTAGCGGAGAAAAAGGGTTGGTTAGCTCGGTTTTGGTAGACGAATTCGTGGAAAATTCTTCCATAGCGGACCCAGACTCGGTCAATATTCAAGATACAGGTTTTTTACTATTTCAGTATTTAGAAGGAAGTGGTCAGTATCAATTCGCTCACCTAACATTTCAAGAGTACTTCGCAGGCCGCCGTCTGGCTGATCATCTTTTTTCAGGAAACGATCGGGATCGCCAAAGTGCTCAACTGTTCTTCAAGCGTCATCGGTATGATCCTAGTTATGGTAGGTTGTTTTCTTTCATGGCTGGTTTGGTGGGTAAAGAACAAAAGGAGCCTGGGATACGTGCGCTTCTTGCGCTTGCCAACGAAGGTGCTCCCGCTTCTCCATCTCTTTTGGATGAGGAGGATACCGCAACCTGGTCCGCTCATGAAGCACATGTTTTGCTACAGTTGCGCATAGCTAACGAATGGTTATGCATCAGCGTTAGTGCGGACGCCCCCTTACCAGCTCTTTGGAAGTCCCTAGACAATCAATTTACGATCAGTGTGTCCTTGCAGCATCAATTCGCAAAGGGTATTTGTTCTTTGGAGGAATACGAAGACAATGACCACTTCCCCCGCTTGACGGCAGCGCTTTGGGACTTTCGTTCCATTGCCCAATTCGTTGCTGTTCCGTGCTGTAGGATTCTCTTGAATGTGAATCGGGGTAATAATCACGCTTCGAGTATCTGCGATGATACACTTTTAGACGTGGTTCGTGTAGCCCCATCACCATGTTTTGGCTTACTCTCTACCCACGCCATTTTAGTACCCGGCAGCTATCAATCTCGAAAAGCCGCTATGCACGCCCTTGTAGCGTTGGCTCATACGGATTCTACGCATATCGAGCGCGTGCGTACCCTCCTCCAAGCCCCGGCTCTAAAGAATGACGAATCCTATACTCATCCTATCGCCCGATCCCTCCTGACTTCGTTGTCTTCCCCATCGGTGTATGCGCGCTTTGACGCAGCGTCCTGGAAGGAACACTTTGGAGTATCGGTCAGCGAAATCCCACCCCTACCGGTAGGTATCGATGCACTATTAGCATCTCCCTGTCCATTTTGGCCGGGTCGTAAGATTGGATCTACCCATCTTCTTGTGCTGATTCCTTCCCGTGTCGATGGTGTGGCGTTTACGCTCAATAAGTTAGGGGAACTGGCCAGGCGTTATTTTCCTGACAATAAGGAGGGATATAGGTACTATAATTCGGGTGTACGTGCTCAGTTGGGTTCTACACCCCCTAAAGCGTCGTATTGGTTGTTGATGACCCATGATATATTGCCCTCGAGTAGAGGTAGAACTTACTCAGCACAGCAGGCATTGGTTGCGGATCGTTCGCGAGAAGCTGGTGTTTCTTATGTGTTGCCTGGTGCTTTGGAAGCTGCGACGGCTATCTTGACGCATTATGCCCGCAGTGGGAAGCGGTTGTACGGGGACGATCCTGGGACGTACACACATTGCACATTCGAGGAGTTGTTTGATGGAAAATGCCCGTTGTTGGGGGCTTCGGGGCTTCTGGTCTCTATGTCTACTGCGACGACCTCTTTGATAGTAGTCTTTACGGCGTTGCTGGTTGCTGGAAGTTTTAGGCCATTGGCCCTTGGAACCTTGGCGAGGGTTGGCGTTGGAACCTCGGTTCTTGGTCCTTGGCAACTTGGGGTGTGGGTAGTAGGTATCTTGGCGTAATCTATATTGGTTACTTGGTATAGGTTTTCGTTGGCCTTGGTTTTTTGGTTATGCGGAGTTCCCGGGGCTTTAGTCCCGGGAGCCCGCCGTGGCTTTTTGGGATGCTAACACATCTTAGCTCGTCCTCAACCTAGGCCATGGCCACTCGCCGAGTACTAAGATTGAGAATGCCTTATTAAGACTCGGCGATGATCCATTTATTTTTTACTATTCTTGCTTTCGATTTCAACAAAAATTAATAGAAAGAATGACCCATTCACTAACCTTTGCTATGATCAAACCCGATGCAGTAGCAGCCAAGTATACCGGACCTATTATTGATATGATAGAGCAAGCCGGATTTGACATTAGGGCGCTTAAGCTTACTACACTTGCTATTAATGACGCTAGTCTATTCTATCGCGTACATAAAGATCGACCTTTTTATACCTCTATGTGCCGATCTATTGCCAGGGGGCCTATAGTAGCGATGGTATTGGAAAAAGAAAACGCCGTGGTAGACTTTAGAAAGCTCATTGGTGCCACAGACCCTGCCGAAGCAGAAGTAGGCACTATCCGGGCTAGATTTGGGAAATCTATTGAGGCCAATGCGATACATGGCTCTGATGCCCATGAGACAGCCACTGCTGAAATGGGACACTTTTTCCCTTATCTGGAGCTTACTTCTTTTCTTCTAAGAAAATAAATGGACAAGTTCATTGGCGCTAAGTCTAAGTGCAGTACAGCTTGTCGCGCTCATTGATCCTGACCAATAAGCACCTTCCTCAGCCAACGAGGTAGGTAAATGACACCAAGGATGAGGTATACATAGTAGGTTAGTATGCGCCAGAGTAGATTGGTAATCAGGGTGTAGTTGCCCAAGATACCCTCATAAAGTTGTTTATATAAAAACTCTGCCATCCCACTACCTCCTGGCGTAGGCGTAAACATCATCACTGTCCACGTCATGATCTGTTTGCCTAGAATCATCAAGTGATCCACAAAGCTCAAGTCAACGTAGGCAGCCATGATCATATTGACTACCAGGTAGCGCGCTATCCAGGTTATTAAGGTAATACACCCTACCTGTAGCCAGTAGGAAGGAGATCTACCTTGCAGTGCCTTTGATGCCAAAATCAATTCATCTCCCTGTCTTTGTGCTGCTCGTTGCCACCTTTTCAAAAAACCAATGCTGGTGATCCGTAACAATATCCACCTAAAAAGCTTAGGGCGTCCAAATAAGGCCCCCAGCATAATGAGCGTATAGGTAAGTACCAACGTATGACTCAACCAAAACAACGGCTTTAAACCGCTACTGATACTGATGTTCAGGTCAGATATACTGGAAAATATAGGTTCATAAACGCCCCAGAAGCCCAAAGCAGTAGCGCTAATGAAAAACAGGTTATCGAAGATAGAGGTGACAATCACATAAGCCAGCGACTTACCTAAGCTAATACCTTCCTTAAGCAGCAAAAAAATGGCTACTACGCCTCCTCCAATGACAGAAGGAGTCACGGCTGCGGCGAATTCCCATAGAATAATGATATAAAAACTACTCTGCCAACTCAATTCCTTGTTGGCCAGTACTCTAATTCGATATATGTAGCCTAAATCACGAACGACGATGAATAAAAAAGCCAACAGTAGGCAGCGCCAATCGGCCCGTCGAATGAGGTACAAGTGGGTCAATTCAAAATTACCCCCACTAGTAAATAGGTAAAAGACAATGCTGATACCTATGACAACAGGCAGCCATATCCTTCTAATATGGAGGGTTTTAAATGCTCTCTCTTCGTTTGGCTTCATACCGCCGTCATTACTTGTCATGGATCTTATGCTTTGACCTGAGGGACTCTGAAATAGTTGGAGTCTTTGCTAGGCGCATTGGCTAGCCCTCGTTCGTGTGCTAAGGGCATCCCTGGGGTATCCTCTTCCAGTGTATGGGGCTCTAGAGACATCGTATCGAGTGGGTCGACACCAGTGGTGTCTAGCTCCTGTAGCTTCTCCATCCAAGTAACGATCTTGCTCAAGTCTTTGAGTAAGGCGGCTTCATTGCGCTCATCTATCGCAAGGTGAGCCAATTGAGCCATCTTCTGGAGCAAAGTTTTGCCTATCTTGATCATGTAATTCTATACACTGTTAACGTCCTACGATCATCCCAATAATGCGTAAAAATGCGGCTATCTAAAGCCAAGGCCAGATGCCGGTTACCACTACCTAGTTTAGACTTGCAAAGGTCTTATGTATTCCTCATAATTCATAACAAGCATTCATACTAGATGCTTACCCTGATCTATTCTGATTAAGGCTTGGTCTGCTTTGACCTGCTGCATCATGGCAGCACTGCTCTTCCCCTTTGCGTCTGTAATAAAGACCTGGCCAAAGTGATGCTGAACTATGAGCTTAATCAACCGATCTACACGTTGTTCATCCAGCTTATCAAAAATATCGTCTAAGAGCAATAGCGGCTTCAGTTGTAGGGCTTGTTGTATGCACTCAAATTGTGCTAACCTCAGTGCAATGGCAAACGATTTTTGCTGTCCTTGAGAGCCTATTTTCTTAAGAAGGTGACCATTGAGAAGAAAAAGAACTTCGTCCCGATGTGCGCCTCGGGTGGTACGTTGCAGCGCCAGATCTTGCTGTATGCTACTGCGGAACTTTTGCTCAAAGTCATCAGACGCCACTTCTGATGCATAGACCAGCTCTACCGCTTCGGGTGCATCTACGAAGTAACGGTAATATTTTACAAAACTCAGTGCAAACGTTTGGATCAAAGCCGATCTAGCCACAAACAGTTGTTTGCCCAAGGGCAATAGCTTATGCTCATAAGAAGCTAGCAAATCCTGGTCCAGTTTCCCCGATTCTTTGCATAGCTTCAATAAGCTATTCCGATGCCTTAGTAAGCGCTGGTATTGTAAGAGTGTATTCAAGTACGCTCTATCTATCTGGCAAAGCAGCGTATCGAAAAACTTCCTTCTCACCTCTCTCCCACCACGAACTAGATCGATGTCATAGGGTGTTGTTAGCACAATCGGGAAAAGTCCGATATGGTCACGTAACTTCTCGTAAGGCTTGTCGTTACTTTGAAAGTGTTTACCGCCATGCTTCTGAAAGGTACACTTTACCGTACAAGGTTTTTCTTTTTTTATAAAATACCCTTCAACAGCAAACGCCTCATGCCCATGTTGGATATTATGGGCATCTGTGGTGTTAAAAGCGCTTTTGGTTAAAGAAAGGTAATGCATGCCGTCCAAGAGCGTAGTCTTGCCTGCCCCATTGGGGCCTACGATGAAGTTCAGTTGATCTGCAAAAGCTAGTTCAATGGCGGTATAGTTCTTAAAGTGTGCGCACCTGAGTTTTCTAAGCAGCATCGGCTCTTGTTTGAATGTTTTTGGCTAGCTTCGTACGCGCTTATTGTCGCTATATCGATATATGGAAATTGTAGCTCATATCGCTGACGCCAGTCAACTAACCAAGCCGAAAGTAAAGTCGCGAGAAGATTTTTCAAAAGAGACGTACTTGTTCTGGTACGAGCGAATGCTGCTTATGCGCAAGTTTGAAGAAAAGGCCAGTCAACTTTATGGTCAGCAAAAGATCAAAGGGTTTTGCCATTTGTATAATGGGCAAGAGGCCTGCATTGCCGGTGCAGTGACTGCCTTGAATAAAGGAGATAAGTACATCACTGCTTACCGAGATCATGCACATCCTACTGCGCTAGGCACACCGCTGCAGTACATCATGGCAGAGTTATTTGCCAAAGCTACTGGTGTCTCCAAAGGCAAGGGAGGGTCTATGCACATGTTCGATAAAGCGCGCCATCTATTTGGGGGGCATGGCATTGTGGGTGGACAAATTCCGCTGGGCGTAGGCATTGCCTTTGCAGAGAAGTACAAGAAGACCAACAACCTGTGCATTACCTTCATGGGCGATGGCGCTGTACGTCAAGGGGCTTTTCACGAGGCACTTAACCTGGCTATGCTCTATCGGCTACCCGTTATCTTTGCCATCGAAAATAATGGTTACGCTATGGGCACTTCTGTGGAAAGAAGTTCTAATGTCACAGAACTTTACAAGCTGGGGGCTGCCTACGATATGCCCGCCGAAGCTGTAGATGGGATGGATGTAACCGCGGTGCACCGTGCTGTGGCTAAAGCGGCCAAAAAGGCGAGAAAGGGCTTGCCTAGTCTATTGGAGCTCAAAACCTATCGCTACAAAGGTCATTCTATCTCCGACCCAGCCAAGTACCGAACGAAAGAAGAAGTAGAAGATTACAAGCAGCAGGGCCCCATTGAGAGGGTACGCACTACGATCCTGGAGAAGCAGCTAGCGAATGAAGAGGCCCTAGATATTATTGGCAAACAGGTAAAACAGCAAGTGGCTGATGCTGTAGCCTTTGCCGAAGCTGCTGAATCTCCCCAGCCGGCAGCTGCTTACGAAGATGTATACACTCAGAAAGACTATCCGTTCCTCAAAAGTTGAGGACCTAATTATGATGGCACAAAAATCTACTAGAACATCTCCCGACGTTATAGACATTAGCCAGAAAATGGCGATGCGTATCGAAGGCCACCAACGACGCTTATACCTGATTGGCCTAGTAGCGCTTATCAGTGTGACTGGCTTTTTCTTTTTTAAGCGCTACCAACACCAGCAAAACGAGGTAGCGCAGTGTGAGATGTTCCAGGCGGTCTATTACTTTGAGCAGGAAGCATTCGATAAAGCCCTGAACGGCGATGGTACCTGGATGGGCTTATTGGACATTGTCAAGGAATATCGCTTTGCAAAAGCTGCTAACCTCGCTTATTTTTACATCGGCGTGAGCTACCTGCACCAAAAAGACTATACTCAGGCAATCCGTTTTCTCGCTAAGTTTAAGTCCAAAGACTTGCTTCTTCGGGCCCGAGCTTGGGCACTCATAGGGGACGCTTACGCCGAGCAGAAAGACTATCGGCAAGCTAGCGATTATTATATGAGAGCTGCTGCCTACAAGCCTAACAAGGTATTTACCCCCATCTACTTAGTTAAAGCCGCTTTGGCTTATGAAGCCAACAAAGACTGCCAAGCAGCGTTAGGCTGTTACCAGCGCATCATTGACAAATTTCCAGGGGCAACGCAGTATGGGGAGGCTGTCAAGCACGGGGCACGGCTCAAGGCACTCAATACTAATAACCCGTAAGCTACGCTATCAATATGTGCGGCATTATTGCCTACACAGGTCGTCAAGAAAGCTATCCTATTCTTTTACAAGGCCTCCAAAGACTAGAATATCGAGGTTATGACAGTGCGGGCATTGCACTGCTGGATGGCCAACTCAAGGTGTATAAAAAAGCAGGCAAGGTCAGTGACTTAGAAAATTTTGTAGCTAGCAAGCAGCTGACGGGCCGCATAGGTATTGGCCATACACGCTGGGCTACCCATGGCGCTCCCAACGATGCCAATGCCCATCCGCAGGTAGCGTATTCTGGCAAGCTGGCCTTGGTACATAATGGCATTATTGAAAACTATAGCACGCTCAAACAGGATCTGCTGAACAAAGGGTATGTTTTTAAGAGTGAGACAGACACCGAAGTATTGGCTCATTTTATCGAAGAGGTACAACAGCAAAATCAATGTACGCTAGAAGAAGCAGTGAGGCTAGCCCTGACCAAGGTCGTAGGTGCCTACGCCCTAGTGATCTTATCCGAAGACCTACCCAATACACTCATTGCTGCCCGCAAAGGAAGCCCTATGGTGATCGGCATAGGACATGACGAATTTTTTGTCGCCTCAGATACAGCACCTATTGTTGCTTACACGGATCAAGTCGTTTTTATCAGTGACCATGAAATGGCCGTCATTCAAGATAACCAGTTGTCGATGAAGAGCCTTGAAGACGTTCCCCTGACTCCTGCTATCCAAAAGCTGGACATGGCACTGGAGACGATAGAGAAAGGAAGCTTTACGCATTTTATGCTGAAAGAAATCTTCGAGCAGCCTAAGGCAATCCGTGATTGTATGCGGGGGCGTTTAGAGGTAGATAGCCCCAATTTAGTACTGGGCGGCATCAGAAGCCATATCGATAAGCTAGCCCGAGCACATAAAATCACCATTGTAGCCTGTGGTACCTCATGGCACGCGGGTCTGGTAGCAGAATATTTCTTGGAAGAATTTTGTAGGATACCTGTGGAGGTAGAGTATGCCTCTGAATTTCGGTATCGAAAACCCGTCATTGGTGCGGGAGATTTTGTATTGGCTATTTCTCAGTCCGGAGAGACAGCAGATACGCTAGCAGCTGTGGAACTAGCCAAGGCGCAAGGAGCCACTATCTTAGGTATCTGTAATGTAGTGGAATCATCTATTGCCAGGGCAGCCCATGCAGGCATATACACGCACGCAGGCCCTGAGGTGGGGGTGGCTAGTACCAAAGCTTTTACGACCCAGTTGACGGTCCTCTTCATGGTAGCACTCAAGCTAGCGCAGCATCGGGGTACCGTAGATGCCACCACATTCTACAAGTTGCTACAGCACCTGGCTACCATTCCTGAGGCCGTAGAGACGGTCTTACAACAACATGATCATGTCAAGCAAATTGCGCAGGCATTCCAAGACGCACCCAATTGCCTTTACCTAGGTAGAGGCTATAATTTTCCAGTAGCCCTCGAGGGAGCACTCAAACTCAAAGAACTCTCCTATATTCATGCCGAAGGCTACCCCGCTGCAGAAATGAAACATGGTCCCATTGCCTTGATTGATGAAGCGATGCCTGTGGTGTTTACTGCCACACAAGATAGGTCTTATGGCAAGATTATCTCTAACATCGAGGAAGTCAAGGCGAGACGAGGCCGAGTGATTGTTATCGTCACGGAAGGCGACAAAGTGGCATCTAAGCTCGCTGATTACGTCATCGAAGTCCCTCCCATGCATGAGGCCCTGATGCCCATGATCGCTGTTATACCACTACAGCTATTGGCGTACCATATGGCAGTCATACGCGGATGCGACGTAGACCGTCCCCGAAACTTGGCTAAATCAGTGACAGTGGAGTGATAAAGAGCTTTGGACATTGCTAAAAAGGTAAGGAACGGCATAATGATTTTGTTAATCGAAATTCACTATAGTTGCCCTGTAACAAACAGCTATTAAAATATTAGCAATGCCAAGGATTAGTAATGCCAATAACTGTAGGGGGCTGTCGTAGCCTAGGTGCTAATTTACGGGATTTGCTTATTAATAGATGTATAAAGCCATTTCTTTATACATTAGCAGATACAAGGAAAGAATTACTAGCGATTCTGACTTGGAGTACCATTTAGTTCTCCTGCTTAAAACGGGCCAAGTAATGCCTTGTATTAGCATTACTTGGCTCTATTACTTTGCGTCTCTTTTTTAGTAGCCACATGATTGCCGGTTACAAAGCTTGGATAGGCTGCAAAGTGGTCAGTACTACACTGGGCGCAGGCTATGTCTTTGATTTTTGACCACAGCAATTTTCCTGTGCTGGCCTGCCGGCTCCTCGTAACAAAGTCAAGTATACGTTTCTCTCCTCTGTCCAATGCAAACCAAATCCATAGTTTTCTTTTTTTACCTACAAAGTACCATAGCTCATCGTAGCTCTATGATCTCTATCCGTTTAGGGAACTTTTGAGGATCGTGATAAGCTTTCACCTTATTGTCTGCCTTACGGATCCATCTTAGTACCGTGACATTATGCACGTCTCATACCCTTCCGATCACTCTAAAGCCCATACTCTCTAGGTAGAGATGTATGGCCATACGCTACTTAGTTGTTCCTTAAGCAAGGGAAATTTCATCAATGATAACGTGTGCAGTAATATTTTTACCGGAATTTTATCCAAAAAGACTAGCAAAAAACACAAGAAAAGTGTGATTTCCCTTCAAAACCTTGCAGAAAATGAAAAAAGTAGGCAAAAAGATCGGTCGCTGTGGTTACGAGCACGGATCTAAACTCGGCCCTTCGGCCCTCAAACAGTAGATGCCCCTTAACGGCCTACGGCTGCGGATTTCTTAACGCGCTCTCCACCAAGGCGACAATTCTCCGTTACCTCATCTCTAAGATACTATGGTATTCAAAGGCCCCGCCTAGGGGATTAGGGCGTGAGCTTGGCGCTGCGTCAGGCGCAAAGAGAGGC
>WTJV01000039.1 GCA_011524725.1 Amoebophilaceae bacterium
AGCTTCATCTCTAGGATTTCCTGAGAATTATCTTCCATGCCCAGATGATGAGCCTGGCTGCAGCTACCTAGTAGGCTAATTGTTAGAGCTAGCATTGTACTGCGATATATCCACTTGTTGTATTGTGTGTTACTTGTATACATATGCAAATAATTTTGTGATGTGAATCTGGTTATTAATTTTTTATATGCTTTAATGAGCATAATTATATCAATAATATAGTATAAAGTCAAGTATGATGCACATAAAATTATTTATAATCATCTAATTTTAATCAATTTATTCTAAAATACGATCTCTGCTGTCGTTAGCTATTGCACGAATACGCTGTTTTTCACTTTCACTGATACCCATTTGCTGTATGATAGTTTCTAGCTGATCGAGCATTTGCTGTGTTATTTGTTCCGTTTCTTCACGCGCTTTTCTTCCCCCTTCACGTCTTGCAGCTACCAGTTTTTGATTGGTGTTTCTCTGTCCTTCCGCTTTTGCCTCTCTACGCTGTTTAAGTAAGGCATCCAGTTGTTCTGGCGTGATATTGAGGTCTATATTGGAGAAACGACTCAAAAGGTCTCGTAATAGGATTAGCTTTTGCTCTGCTTCCTCGAAGTTGTATTTCAGCGTTTCTTCTGTGTATGCTCTAACATGTTGTAGTACAAAGTGTTTGAGCGGCAGCCCAGCCAGTTCTTTGACCATCTGTTCGACTTCGTCACTACCAATGACTTTCAGCTGTTCTAATAACTGCCAATGGTTCCCCGCTGTTTCGTAGTCATCCTGCTCTAGGGCCTGTGCCAATGCATTAGATTGATCTCTTATGATGCGCATAAGCTTGGTTTGGTCATCGCCATTGAGTACGGTCTGGAATAGTGTGTTGGCTTCGTTCTGAGGAATAGTATCGAGCTGTGCTATTTCGTTTCGACAGCGTTCTGGAGACCAGAAGTCGTGATTGTCTGTCGCTCGATCGAATGGGTCGAAGAGAAAGGTGCGGTTGGCGAGAACTTGTGCAATAGGACTATGCTTCTGAGTTAGCAAGGAACGCACTATTTCTTGTGTGATAGGCTCATCATCCTCGTAAAGCGGTGCTTTAGTGACTCCGAGGAGTATGGTATTTTGATGTCTTCTGAGATTATCTATGTTCCCGAACATCTGAAGAAACACACCTTCCATGGTTCGGAAGCTAATATCTCGATTGTCAGTAATCCCGTTGTAGTCTATCAAGAAAACAGCTTTAACATTACTAGCTTGCCTTAATACCTTTCTAATATTGATGGTATTAGCAATATTGATTTCTTCTCCTCGATTATCTGCGAAGCCAGGACAGTCGCAGTAGGCACTCTTTGGGGAATCTGGATCTACGGCGATTTGTGGTAGAAAGGTTCTAGATTGTCTACCATGTCCAATGGGTATAGCTTCGGCTTCTGTGCTATCTGGGTCCACGATGATTACCTTTTTCATTCCTTTTAGTCCCAGCTCTCTAAGTCTGACTAATTTTAATTTATGCCCTACCACTCCGTTGAGGAAAGTACTTTTCCCAACGCCAGTATTGCCCAAGGCTAGACAGACTTCTTTGTCTTTTGCCATTGCCGCATTCTGCTCCCCTAGCTGGGCACAGTGATTGACCAGTGAGATGCTTTGGTTGGAGGTAAGTACTGTTTCAGGAGCATTCAGCTTCATCTCTAGGATTTCCTGAGGATCTATCGGGGTTTCCCTACTCTGCACTACATCTAAAGGTTCTTCTTGGTCATGATACTCCTGATCTGCCACTGGTTCAGGCGTTCTTGTATGCACCAGGGGACTATTGGGTTGTTCTACTTGGGGCATGAACATCCTATTTACTTCTTCTTTGAGTTTTTTTGCTTCTTCTCGTTCTTTCCTGATCGCTTCATACTTAGCCTGTTCTGCCTTCTCTTGCATACTTTTTTCCTCTTTTTCTTGCTTTTCGTCTGGCCTAGGAACTGGTTTACAACCATGCGAGAAGATCGATAGCAAGAAAAATACGCCTATTTTATGTAGAAGGCATGCCCATCGGTAGTAAGGAGTGTATAGCATTGTCATCAGGATAGTTGATATATTGCCCCTCTCTATTATTCTAGGGGAAATTGAACGGTAATATTTATAGAAACATCCGGCTGTTGCGGGCGTTGAGCTTGTTGGCTAGCCCTTAACTGTGCTTCTAACTGTTCTAATTTCTGTTCCATCTCTTTCCGGACTTTCTGCACAGCTTTTTCTTTTGCCTCTGCTAACTTTTGATCTGTATTTCTCTGTTCTTCCGCTTTTTTCTCTTTGCACTGGGTGAGTAGTGCCTCCAGTTCTGCTAGATTGATCCTTAGGTCGGCATTGGGAAAATGATTGGCAAGCATTTTTAATAGCGCTAGTTGCCGTTCTGCTTGGTCAAACTGATACTGTACTGCATATCTTTTGAAAGTACCCATACACCCCGATACATAGTGTTGGATTTTTACTAAGGCATGCTCCCCCATCATTTTTTCGACTTCGTCATTACCAATGACTTTGAGTCGCAGCAATGACTGCCAGTACTTCCCTGCTGCTTCGTAGTTATCCTGTTCTAGGGCTTGTGCGAGCTGAGCAGCTTGATCTCTCATAATAAGTTTGAGCTTGGTTTGATCATCGCCAGTGAGTACAGTCTGGAATAGTGTAGTAGCTTCGTGCTGAGGGATAGTCTCGAGTTGCGCTATCTCGGTACGACACCGTTCTAGGGGCCAGAAGTCGGGATTGTCTGCTGCTCGATCGAGTGGATCGAAGAGGAAGATACGGTTGGCGAGGATTTGTGCGATGGGTGTGTTGGCTTCTATTAATGATTCGCGTA
>WTJV01000045.1 GCA_011524725.1 Amoebophilaceae bacterium
AGGACCCGCCTAGGGGATTAGGGCGTGAGCTTGGCGCTGCGTCAGGCGCAAAGAGGGGCACTGTCTGAGCACACCTTCGGTGTGCAAGTTTGGCTCGTCTGCGCCTAAGAGCAAGCCAAAGTAGCCCTGTTCCCTCAGCAGTGACTTGGGGGCTGTTTGTATGGCAGACAAAAAGAAACGCTTCCCCAGCGAGGGGGCACCGCGCATGCCTCGCTGAGTACTAAGCCTGAAGATGAGGTATTAAGGCACGTGCCTATCTAAGCTAGCTGACACTAACGAAGCTATGTACAGCAAGGTCAGGTCTCATGATATCAGCTCCTCTCTCCATGCATTATATAAGCCTATCTTCTGGTAGTGGCTGACACAACGTCATCTATGTTATTTGTGGGGCAAAGGCTATATTTGCAGTCACCGTAGTTTTAACTTAATTAAAATGCAAACTTTAGAGATTATAGGGTATAAAAGAGCAAATCTCGGAAAACAAGAAGCTAAGCAGCTTAGAAGAGAGGCAAATGCTCCCTGCGTGCTATACGGTGGGCAAGAGCAAGTTCATTTTCATACCCCCATGGCGCTGCTTAGGGATCTTGTTTATACCCCTAATGCCTACTTTGTCGATCTTACTATAGAGCGTACTACTTACATATGCATCCTACAAGACATACAGTTTCATCCAGTTAGTGAGATGATTCTCCACGTAGATTTTTTGCAAATCTTTGATGAGAAACAAGTTAAGATGCAGATACCTACGATGCTTATGGGCCAGGCACCGGGCGTTACGAAAGGAGGAATGCTTACAAAAAAAATGAAAAAATTACCTGTCTTGGCTTATCCTAAATACATGCCTGCCCATATCCAGGTGGATGTTTCTTCGCTGGAATTAGGCGAAATGGTGCGCGTAAGAGATATCGAAGCGAAGAATTATACTATTCTGTCTTCTCCGGGCATACCGATAGCCTCTGTAGAGATTCCTAGAGCACTACGTAGCGCTACTAGCCAAGCAGAAGAGGCAGGGGATGCTGTTGCTGATAAGGGCTAGAATATGCGGGATTGGCTACAGTGATCCGAGCTAGTTTATAGCACCCAGAACGTTTCGACGCCTAGGTGAGTGCCTAGGGGTGGGTGATCAAAGTGCATTGCTTCATGAAATACCTTATTGTAGGTCTGGGCAATGTAGGGGCAGAATATGCGTCTACTAGACATAACATGGGCTTCATGGTTTTAGACCAACTGGCAAAACTACAGGAAGTCACATTCGAGTCAGAACGATTGGCTGCTGTAGCCACTTTTTCTTACCGTGGGCGGAAGCTCTTCTTGGCCAAGCCTACTACCTACATGAATAACAGTGGCCGAGCAGTAACCTACTGGCTCAAGCAACTTAAACTACCCGTTGAGCGAAGTCTTGTGGTGGTAGACGACATCGCACTGCCTTTAGGCAAGCTCAGGATACGCCCCCAAGGGAGCCATGCTGGCCATAACGGACTAAAAAGCATCGAAGCCCATTTAGGTACCTCCGCTTACCCAAGGCTCCGGACTGGAATTGGCCATAACTTTCGCCCAGGTAAGCAAGCCGACTATGTGCTATCTCCTTTTGCACTACAAGAACACGTGCCATTATCTGCGATGATTGGTCAAGCTTGCGAAATGATTGAGGCTTTTTGTGCCCTGGGCATCGTACGTACGATGGAGCAGTATAATCGTGCTGGAGAGATACCGGTACCTCGCAGTTGAGGCCCTTACTTTGGGGAGTCAAAAAGTAGGCAAAGAACTTTGTTGCGGTGGTTACGGGCACTAAAATATTGACCTCTGGCCTAGCGCAACTAAACTAGGTGGTATGAGCATAATAGGACAGGCAAGTCTTCCTTGAGAAAGGTCACCATTACAGCTAACACTTTAATAGCTAATGATACCCTCTGCTTGCTCTTCTAGTAATTGTGTATACTGCGCATTTGCCAACACTGTTGCCAGTCTACTATCATGAATGCCGCTCAGTCTAGGCTTGAGAGGATAAACATGCATTCTTAGATAGTGAAATATGTCTGTCAGGTGGCTCATAGCCAACACACCTCCTTGGGGCCCTTTAGAGACACCCACTATAGCACACTTCTTTCCTTTGAATGTACTGGGAAACGGTAACCCATCTATAAATGCTTTGAAGATGCCTGGAAAAGAACCATTATATTCAGGGATGATAAAGACGTATTTCTGTGCAATTTCCATGCGTTCGCGCAAGCGGTTGAATACGGGGTTCTTCCCCTCGTTTTCATACAGGGCAGTTACCGTAAAGTCAGCAGGTAGACCGATAAGCTTTAATACTTGGCTGCCGCACCCCCTCTTGTTCAGCAGTGTTGCATAGTAATCAGCCACCTGAGCGGTGAGAGAGTTTCTATTGTTGGTTCCAGAAATAACCAAAATATCTGTATTGTTCATGAAATTCTATCGATGCAAATAAGAAGGGCTGCAATATAGAGAAAAGATTTTCAGGGAGTACCTTATGCCACTTTTGTTAGCAGCTCCTAGGCTCGGCAATACGCACCCTGTTGCAGCTGCTCATTTTTTTACCCCACGTTTCGGGCCATCTACCTCACATCGACTTGTGACTAGTGTACAGTAAGCACAGAAAAAAGTAGATACACTTTGTATTTAATTCTAATTTTTATGCATAAATTGGGTCTTGTTTATAAACAAACATAGCAGTGCCCTTAACGCCCCATACACTCGTCTACATTCGGACAGGGCTAATAGTTTCATTGTTCGGATCTTTTATGTCCATTAAAAGTAAAATTATACGCATATGAAATTCATTGTATCCTCATCTGTTTTGTCTAGGCAGTTGGCTGCTATTGGCAGTGTCATTGTCAACAATCCTGTTGTCCCCATCTTAGAAAATTTTTTGTTTGAGATTGATGACAAGCAACTTACTATCACTGCTTCTGATTTACAGACCTCCATGACTACTACATTGGTTGTGGAAGCGCAGGAAAAAGCCAGTATTGCTATCCCAGGACGTATTCTACTGGAAACACTAAGGAACCTGCCGGAGCAGCCTGTTACTTTCTCGATTCATGAAGCTAATTATAGCATAGAAATTAGTTCAGACAACGGACGCTACCGGTTGGCCGGTGAGAATGCTACTGACTTTCCTCGGCTTAGTCCAGTACAAAGGGGCGTTTCTGTAGATATGGATGTTAGTGTACTAAAAAGAGTGATCAGCCAAGCCATTGTTGCTACAAGCAATGACGATCTACGGCCAGCCATGAATGGGATCTACATGGACTTTGGCGAAGACAGTGCCACCTTTGTTGCTACAGATGGTAATAGATTGGTTCGCTATATTCGATCCGATGTAGGGGTGGCCACACAAAGACCATTTATTGTGCCTAGAAAGACGCTTACACTACTTAATGCGCTACTCCAGCATGAAGACCAGAAAGTAAACATCGCTTTTAATGATAGTCATGTATATTTCAAATTGCCGAGTATTAGTATGCTATCTCGGCTGATCGATGAGCGTTATCCGGACTACGAGAATGTGATTCCAGTCAATAACGCTAATAAACTCACCGTTGACCGTATTAGTTTTTTAAACTCACTTAAGCGTATTGCTATTTATTCCAACAAAACTACACACCAAATAAAACTCTCCATTGCAGGGAGCGAGCTTCATATCTTTGCGGAGGATTTTAACTTCTCTAATGAGGCTAATGAGCGTTTGACTTGTGAGTACGAGGGGGATGATCTAGAGATAGGCTTCAACGCTAAGTTTCTCATTGAAATGCTAACCAACTTAGTTTCTGAGGAGGTAGAGATGCACTTTTCAGCGCCTAGCAAAGCTGGCTTAATATTTCCCAAGGAAAAAGAAAAAGATGGTGATCTTCTACTATTAATCATGCCTATGATTTTGCAATAGTCTTGTCGTGATTTAATATTAGCTTGGTGTATAGGAATAGATCTAAACCCTGTGCTGTCCCAGCAGCAGTTTGAACCCAGTTGGCTAGTTGGTATTTACCCCGTAAATTTGACGCAGTATATGTGCTTTTCGGTCCGATAGCATTTTTTTCCTTTGTGTTTGCGTGACTGGTTCGTGCATTAAAACACTTTTGGGATGTTTAGCTGCTCTCTGAATGAATGGGCAGTAGCCTGTATTGCTTCGAAAGGATAAAGAAATATACAAGGGAACGTGGCAAAATTTAGGCTAGCTACTAGCTAGAATGCACATTGAAACACCCCTAATCTTTACCAAGGTTTAATTTCGAGCTATTGCATTGCAAACCTGTAGCAATAGTGACAGCCGTACGTTGATCGTATGCTTCAGCTATACGGACGTATTGGCTACTAGAGACAACACACTCAATATCGCTTCATATGGATAGAAACCAGCTGATAGGCTTAACCTTGCTCTCTGTTATGCTTATCGCTTATGCCCATTTTTTTTCTCCTCAGCTCCCTACATCGCTTACATCCACAAGCGTAGACCAGTCTTCAGCTGTTGTAGCAAGCTCCTTACTCCCCCCGGAACAAACATCATCGCTGGGCCTTCACCCAGACCCGCCCGTTGCTGCAGCACAATACGGTGTTTTGACCTCAGCTACACAAGGCACAGAAAAAGAAGTGATACTGGAAAATGAAGTCATCAAAGTAGCATTGACCTCCCGAGGAGCTAGGGTTAAAGAAGTGGTGCTCAAGAACTACCAGGACCACAAAAGCCAGCCTCTCACGTTGTTGGATGCCCAGAGCAGTCTGATGGGATTTCAGTTTGCGATGCATGGAGTGCCATGCAACACACATGCATTGTTCTTCGAAACAACAGCACAAGACCAAAGCGTAGAGGGGACTAACGTGGCAACGGCCACTTTCATTTTACCCATCAGTGCAGACCAGTACATTCGACAAGTCTTCACTTTGTCGGGCAAGGGGTATACACTAACGCATACGTGGGAGATCGTGGGGTTGGGTAGACTTTTAGGGGCAGCACCTATTCAGTTTGTTTGGCATGACCTTATCAGGCGTGTAGAGCAAGACGCCAAGGCATGCCGGAATAAAACAACCATCAATTATTACCAGACTGATAATAAGTTTGGCCATCTTCAAGAGAATTCAGAGAAAAAACAGGAGAAGTGGCTAGCAAATCCTATCCAGTGGATAGGGATCAAACAACGTTTCTTTACGGCGGGTGTCATAGCACAAGAAGCCTTTGCAGGTGGGAACATAGCCACTACACCAACCCCTCAAAGTGCGGCTACTGTGAAGGAAGCCAAAGTCTTTCTGACACTACCCGATACTGATTCGAGTCAAGATCAAAAAGGAAAGTTCACATTTTACTTTGGGCCTAATGACTATCAGACGCTTAGCCAAGTCACCGAGGGCTTTTCCAAAAACATTTCGCTAGGCTGGCCAGTGGTACGTTGGATTAATCGATTATTAATTATTCCTGCCTTTACCCTCTTGGAGCAGTATATCAGTAGTTATGGCATTATCATCATTCTACTAGTTGTATTCATCAAATTATTGCTCCTTCCCCTTTCTTACAGATCGTATATAGCCATGGCTAAGATGCGAGTTGTAAAACCTGCCTTGGATGCGCTCAAAGCCGCACACGGGGAAGATATGCAGAAGATACAGATGGAGCAGATGGGTCTCTATCGAGAGGTGGGGATTAACCCACTGAGTGGCTGTATTCCTGTGTTGTTGCAAATGCCTATTTTGTTGGCCATGTTTAATTTCTTCCCAAATGCTATTGCACTGCGTCAAAAGGCTTTTTTGTGGGCTAGCGATCTATCTACCTACGATGCGATACTTCATCTCCCTTTCAGCATACCTGCCTACGGAAGCCACGTAAGCTTATTTACCTTACTCATGACTGCTTCTACCATCTTGTATACCTGGTCTAATGACCAATTGGCACCTTCCCAGGGACCCATGAAGGTCATGGCCTATGTGATGCCGCTTACTTTTATGTTTGTTCTTAATAGCTTCCCTGCAGGCTTGAGTTTTTATTATTTTGTCTCTAACCTTATGACGTTTGGCCAACAAAGCTTGATCAAGTCATTGGTAGATGAAGAGAAAATTAAGGAGAAATTGAAGCTAAATAAGATAAAGGGCAGAAACAAGAAAAAATCTAAGTTTCAGCTGCATTTAGAGGAGGCCATGAAAGCCAGAGGGGGAAGCAAGGAAAAGACAAAAAATAGTTGAAAATCTAGTACCCCCTTTGGGGTAGGCCTATTCAGGGAAATTATGCTATACTACTTTGCTGAAGTACGTTTGGATCACATAATCTTTGCAAGGCCCTTGTACTTGGTAGGTTAGCTGAAAATGTCGCTGATCTACAAATGTGTAGCATGCGCAGTATGTATCATTGGCACACGTATGTGTACCTGTTGCCACTATGGATTGGGTAGGATTCTTGGTGCTATGAAATTGTAAAGTGTGCAAGAGTCCGGTCAGTTGTTCTTGGCCTTGGTTGCCAAAATAGACTGATATTGTGCTCTTTTCGTACACATAGGTGTATGCCTGGTAAGCGGAGAGTCGTCTCTTACTATTGCCAAAAGTAGCACTGCCTCTTTCTTGATAGTACAACGCCTCTTCTTGCCCCCATGTCTGGAAACAAGCTATCCCTTGCATGTGTCCATGTGTGCCCCAGCGCCTACAGAGCTTCCAAACTCCCTTGAGGCTCTTAAATAGCTGTAGCACCCCTATCTTTCGATTACTTAGCATGGTGGCTGTGTTCTGCTAAAATTTTTTAGCTAACGGCTAACTAAAAAAACTTTTCTAGGCTTGTATTAACTTAGGATGTGATTGACTTATGAATAAGAAAGCAACAATAATCAAAGATCATGTTATTACTAGCGACTATTTTAGCTAATTTGCGTATAGAAAAAGTAGGTAACAACATTTAGGATAGTTTTTATGAAAAAAGGTCTTATGTCCTTCATAACGGGCATGTCACTAGGGGTGCTGGTAGGCGCCTTAATAGGCAAAGAAGAAAAAGTTAGGATTCGAAAAATATTTAGTACGCAGACTAAAAGGTTACGCAAAGCGTACGAACGTCCTATTCGGGACGCTACCGCCAAGGTAAGGCGTTTTGTCAAAGAGCATTTACATTTGTGAAAATACCGTCTTATAGGCTTTTCTAGTATAATATCTGAGAGGAAGGGGTAGGTATCGCATAAGGTGGCACTTAAACCTAAGGAAATAGCGTACTCATAACACTGCCGTATCCCCCACTCCTGCTTTGATCAATACGTACAAATGTGTGTCATAATTGGCACATATGGCCGTTTACCGTTCGCGTCTATCGAAAAAATCTCATATATCAACGACTATGTCTCTTTCTCTAAGCGAGCATGAAATTGTAAGGACCCAAAAAAAACAAGAACTCGAAGCGTTGGGCATTGATCCTTATCCCTCAGCTACTTTCTTCACCAACACATCTGCAGAAGATATCCTAGGCAATTATCCTGCCGATCCAGGGCGTTACCAACAAGTGTCCTTAGCAGGCCGTCTTATGAGCCGCAGGATCATGGGCTCTGCTTCATTTGTTGAACTGCAAGATGCTACCGGTAAGGTTCAGTTGTATGTCCACAGAGACACCCTTTGCCCAGACACTGACAAAACTTTTTATAACACAGTTTTTAAAAAACTGCTCGACATAGGTGATATCGTAGGTGTTCAAGGGTATGTATTTAGGACGCAGATGGGAACTATTTCTGTCCATGTCCGCCAACTTACTCTGTTGAGCAAAGCACTGAAACCACTGCCTGTTGTTAAGGAAGTGATGGAGCAAGGGACTAAAAAAACCTACGATGCGTTTACCGATCCTGAGCAGCGCTATAGACAACGTTACGTGGACCTGACTGTTAATCCTCATGTACGAGCGACATTTGTTAAGCGTGCTCAGCTCATTCGCTCTATTCGACAGTATCTAGAGGCGCGGGGCTCTCTAGAAGTAGAGACTCCTATCCTTCAGCCCATCTATGGGGGCGCCGCTGCGCGCCCTTTTAAGACGCATCACAATGCGCTCGATATGCCGCTCTACCTACGTATTGCGAATGAGTTGTACTTAAAAAGACTTGTTGTGGGAGGCTACGAAAGCGTATATGAATTTGCCAAAGATTTCCGCAATGAAGGGATGTCACGGTTTCATAATCCAGAGTTTACCATGCTAGAATGGTACGTAGCCTACAGGGACTACTTGTGGATGATGGACCGGATAGAAGAATTGCTAGAAAAGATAGCGCTAGATCTTCATGGTACTACTGAAGTTCAGGTAGGGCAGCATACTATCAACTTTCAACGGCCCTGGAAACGCTTGACGATGTTTGAAGCCATCCACCATTTTACAGGTATTGATGTTAGCAACATGGGTGAGGCAGCACTTCGCGATACAGCACACAAGCTAGACATCACGCTAGCAGCTTCGGCAGGTGAAGGCAAAATCATCGATGAAATTTTTGGTACTCAGTGCGAACCCAACCTCATACAGCCTACATTCATCACGGATTATCCTATATCGATGTCGCCACTGGCCAAGCGGCACCGTGACCATCCAGCCTTGGTAGAGCGTTTTGAAGTCATCTGTAATGGCAAAGAGGTATGTAATGCTTTTTCTGAGCTGAATGATCCCATAGATCAACGCCAACGACTCGAAGAGCAGTTGGCACTTGGGACAAGAGGAGATGAAGAAGCGATGGCCTTGGATGAAGATTTTTTGCGTGCATTGCGTTATGGTATGCCTCCAACGGTAGGGATAGGGATTGGTATCGACCGATTGGCCATGATTATGACCGATGCAGCTTCTATCCAGGAGGTTATCTTCTTCCCTCAGATGAGGCCAGAAAATTGAGCTTAAGTTCAGGTGTCGTTAGAACAAAGACAGTAAAGTCACCACCAACCACTTTTTATTGACTGAGCACGTCAAAGCTCCTCTTTTTGAGTTCTTGGGCAGTTTCTACGAGTCCCAAGTGCTTAGCCAAAGGCACAAAAAAGAGCAGTGTTCCTTCAGCAGTCCTACGTTGGCTCTCGCGGGACTTAGCTGCGACTGTGCGTAGGTTGTGCATACGGTCGGCTAGTTTTACATACCGTACCTGCTTATCCTCGGCTCCTAAGAGTCGATGGATATCTTCAGGATGCGAGAGCTGTATTTTGTAAAGCGTTTGTTTGTTACTTTCCATATGGGTGACACCGCTCACGATGCCACGTACTTCTCTATTGAATAGTAGTTCTATTGGTTCTAAAGTTAAAGGGGTATCCTCTAAAGATTAAAGGAGCCGTGGAGAGTAAAATTCCCGGAGCGCTGGAGGAAAAAGTAGATCATATTAAGACCAAACTGGCGCATCCTAGAAACACTACGAGGAATTCCTTGAAAAAGAAAAGGCCTATCTTGCCATGATAGTCTAGTATTCTGGTACTGAGTAATCTATCTCTTTCTTTCATAGCTTGTGAGATATTAAATAGTTGTCCCTTAAGAAGGGGAAATTTCATCAATGATAACGTGTGCAGTAAGATTTTTACCCAAATTTTATCTAAAATAGGGTAGCAAAAAACGCAAGAAAAACGTGATTCCCCTCCAAAATCTTGCA
>WTJV01000017.1 GCA_011524725.1 Amoebophilaceae bacterium
AAACTTTAACACAAACCTCTACTTTTTATTGGATCTATTTTAGGGGGCAACGTCATGTCGCTTACACCTTATACTACAGTACTTGACATGATCCCAATCTCGTTCCCATTTTTTACGCCATGTAAAAGGCCTCTGGCATGTCAAGCATACTTTATATATGTACTGTTTTTTACGCTGCTTGGGGACTCGAAGTCTCATGTGCTTCATTAGCAAGAATGGTCAATAGGTCCGTCATTATACATATCTACGCCTGTATATACATGCCACTACAAAACCATCTGATCTACGATAGCACGCACTAACACGCACTCGTTACTTAGCGGAAACACGGCTCCTGCTGAGTGATCGGTTTCTTGTATGCAAAGCCAGGATCCGCCGCTTCTCTTCTTGCACTATGGGATCTTTACGATGTCCCCAGATTTTGTCTCGTGCCTTCTTCCCTGTACGAGCAATGTCAACAACAGGTTGGGGATAAGCAACGGCCATATAAGTCTCTTGATCTAAAGCATTCATCCTCCACGGCTCGTGGATAAACTCAGCGGGAACACAGCGCAGCTCAGGTATCCATTGCTTGATAAAGACCCCTTCTGGATCATGGTCCTGTGATTGTTTAATGGGGTTGTACATCCTAATAGTATTGATCCCTGTAGTACCGGCTTGCATTTGAAATTGCGTGTAATGGATACCTGGCTCGTAATCTAGAAATAGTCTGGCTAAGTGATATACGCCTTTGCGCCAGTGACAATCGAAATGATGACAAAGTGTAGAGACCAGCATGGCCCGCATTCTAAAATTAATCCACCCAGTAGCCCTTAAACAACGCATACAAGCGTCCACGAGTGGGAGCCCTGTTTTACCTTCTTCCCAAGCTTGTAATAAGCGATCATCGTTGGTATAAAGCAGAGATTCGTAGCCACGATTTACACATCGCGTTTCATAATCACACTCTCCTTCGAATTTTTGAATAAAATGACAACGCCACTTAAGGCGAGTCAATAACCCGTTAAAACTCCTTTTGTTGAACTGATAATGAGGATGTGCTTTGACGAATTGAAAAACCTGCCTCACACTCATATTGCCCCAGGCCAGGTAAGGTGATATTCTACCGCAAGACTTACGGCTTGCTAGCGGTTTAGAAATGTACCTACTGTAGTTTCTACCCCGATCTTCACAAAATGACTGTAAGTATTTCCATCCAAATGTCTCGCCTGGTTTTTGAAAACCTGAAGGATAGTTTTTGAGCTGCGCTTCGAGCGCCTGTGGTAACGGATAGGGGTGCGCGAGATTGAGTACCGGCGCTATAGAAAACTGATTTTTGAGTGTAGCACTCGAAGCATAGCCATACCACTGCTTGTCCCATGCATCTCTATTTTTGATACCACGGATAATGCCGTCTCGCTGAAATTCTTGCCATTGTACACTCCTCTCTTGAAAGAGCTGAGCCACCTGCCGGTCTCTACACCAGGTCTGTTGAATGCCACTTTCTTGATAGGAGAAAACCGTTACAATACTAAAGTGTTCACATAAGAACGTAAATACATCTATCGCCTCGGCATAAAAAACGATGACACTACGCTGGAATGCCTCTAACCTCGTATTCATGTCGATAATAGAGTGGTAGATAAACTGCTGATGTCGAAGGGAACTATCTGGGTAGCTAAGTGCACTAGGCTCAAAAATGTAAATAGGAAGATAGCCCTCTCCGGCATTTTCTGCATGAAAAAAGGGCGCGTGATCCTGAATGCGAAGGTCTCTTTTCAACCAAACGATATTCATCCTTTTCTTCATACAAGGAGCTCTTTTTTGCACTTCTTCCAATATGAAAAAAACGACGGAAAGCAGCCTTTCACGCTACTCAACCAGTCTCTGGGTTCTTCTTTGCCTCGATAGTGGCTATTGGTAGGATGTTCTTTGAAAATTAGGTGATCAACACCAATACGTTGCTGTAATTCCGAAAATTCACCAACGAATATTTGAATCCTATCAATGTTTTTGGCCAGTTCAACCACAAAATCGATACATCGCTTGTTGACAGGATATTCTTCAAAAAATGAGGGCTCTAGCAAAAGAACTCGCTGTACATCTCGTTTCTCATGCCAAGAAGGATCTAGATTGTAATAATTGTAAATCAACGTCGTTTTATGTTTTTCTAGTGAAGGCTTATCAACTGAAGGAAGTGGCGTACTGTATTGAAAGGGAGTAGTATGGGTTAAAAAATCAGGGGTCTCGGGTCTCGTTAAGTGCGCATAGTCTAGATCTAAAAAAGTCTCTTTCTGAGAACCACCAAAAAAAGTATTGATATTACTCTGGTTGGCGTAATACTTTTTATTCGAAAATGTTCCTACCACCCACTGCCAGCTCAGGTAATTACTGGCCAAGTCGCCATCCAGTAAATGGCTATACATCCATTGGGCAGGAACTAGCCAGTGTGTATGGGCGATATTACAGCAGATAGACGCAACATACATCCGCATATGATTATGCATATACCCTGTCTGATAGAGCTGCCGAATGGCATGATCCACTACCTGAATACCTACATTGGCTTCCACAATAGCCACGGGTACCCCATAGCCATACACCGGATCTTGCTTATGGCGTAAATCAGATTTGATTTGGTTTCCCTGAGCAACCCAAACTTGTTGCCAATAGTCTCGCCAAGCTAACTCCTGAATAAACTTCTCAGATTTACTCCATGGCAATCCCAAGGCGATAACGTGTTCGTAAACTTGTCGGGTAGAAATGACCCCTCTGGATATATAGGGACTTAAATACGTAACGGCCCCATCTTTATAATTTCGACTAACAGCATAGCGTACCGGATCAATCTGTTGTATCCTATACACTATTTCTCCTAGTTGTGTTGGGAAGGTGATCACTTTTAGCGTTTAGTATAAGAAGAGTTGTAGGGACAGTGGCAAGAAATTAAAAAAAGCAAAAGTGTACGGAAGATTAAAGTACTTGTAAAGCTACAATGAGTATACGCCATAAAAGCAATGGCTACGTTAAAGATACTACAACTTAGCCCAATGGCTTGTCAAAAATCACGATGCGGCAAATTTAATCTGGCTGATCATTCATAAAAGAGCGTGGAAGAGGCAGCAAGACTAGCTGACGGAAACATTCGGGTCAATCCCTATCGAAAATCTAAAAAACGGTTAAGCAATTTTTAGTGACAGGCAGGTACTGTTCGCACGCAGCTATGCCGCGCTCATGCCAAAGGCACCTATAATCCCCCCCACTGGACTTATAGGAACCTTTGTAGCGACAAGTAATACCAAGAGATTTTGCTCTTGTATTTTCCAAATACCTTTTGCAAGATCGAGAAGGAACAAAAAACAAATACTCATGCACAGATTTCTAGTGATTACCATTTTTCTATTACAAGGATCAGTCGTCTTTGCATCAATAAGCGCCCCAGAGGCAAAAGGATATGTAGATACAATCCAGAAGGGCATAGAAGAATTAAATCAAGAAAAAGTGCGTGATGGGCTCATGGGCTTATACAAAGCCGATCTTGATGAGTCGAGCTTGCCACTAGAGCTTTTATTTGATCTGGTAGAAACGATGCGTTATGGCAGAGAAGGTTTCTTTCCCTAGAGCTAAAGCATTTTTTTGCTTTTGTCATACGCTCCATGGCACAACAGACTTACTATTGGAATCAAGCTAGAATGGTAGGTGTTGCTCCCGAAACAAAAGAAAAGCTTGAAAGAAAGCTGACTCAGCTGATAGACCTCTTAGATGCTACCAAAGAACCGTGCGTAACAGCGAAGGTCCACCTGGAGAATGCGCGGATATTAGTAAAACAGCTCTCTGAAATTGGTCAGCGATTTAATTTAGGTGAATGGTTAATGAAATCTGAAACACTGCACGCTACAGGGAAGGCAGCCTTTTTCACCGGAAAACTAGTGGTCACTGGCATGACTGGGGGAATCACTGCGCCCATATTAGTCCCTGATATCCTGGAGTTTTTCTACGAAAATAAAGATACAGTTCAGGAGATCGCTCAGAACACAACAAAGGTTGCTAAAGACGCAAGTACAAGAAGCAAAAGCCTCATTAACAGTAATGCTGCATCGCAGCTAGCGTCTGTTGATGCATTGAGAAGTGTCATCTTAGAGCCATTCAACCCAGGCAGCATAGAAGAAAAATCGGAGAGAGTTTATCATGGACTAATAAAGAGTTTATTGCAGCAACACTTCGCGAAAACACCGAAGGAAAAACAAAAAGTGTCGAAGATACAATGGGACGAGAAATCATCGGAGAACTGGACTCAACTAGAAAATCAGGTAAAAGAGTGGAGGGACAATGCGAAAAACGGCGCTATTAGGAAAAAGGAACTTGATTGGATCTCGCAGATACTTCATGCAGTTGAGGCAGAAAAAACGCGTCACCGCACCAGCATGAATCCGCAAAGTCCATCAAGGGCTATGATGCCATTACTTGTCAAGGTGTTACGTATAATCGCTTTCAAGGCACTGGGTGATTTTTACACTAAAATAGATCACGTCAACGTAAAATGCGATATACTCAATGTTTTTGGAGAAGTAGCAACGCTACGACATACACATGGTGTAGAAGTAGATTCCTCCTTTGAGGGCATGGGACTCATAACGGTAGAAGCACAGCAATTACTAGAAAGCGTTGCTAAGGGTAAAAGTATCATCTTCAACAATGAAGGAGGCCTCTATACAGATTATGATAAGAAATATTCAAAGGTGTGGGAGCTACGGTGCACAGCTATTGAGACACTTGTACGGTGTAATTTTTGGTGTCAAAGCAATCAGCAGCAAGGAGCGTGTGAGCTAACCGGTGTATTAGATACGATGGCGCAGGAGTATAAATTAGTGTCGTTGCTACGCCAGAGACTTGGATTTACAGAAAAACAGATTGCAAGCCTGAGGAAATTTATTATCCATGATAAAAGCCCTAACATGATAAAAGAAAAAAGGCGCAAAGGAAGTGTGAAAATACTATCTGACGAGCAAAAAGAAGTCGAAAAAACACTACAGAACGTGCTAGAACTTAGTAAAGAGGAATCTAAGAACTTGTTAAGCTTCCTGAGAGAAAATAAGGACCACTCCCAAAAGAATAGGGATGATACACATATACCTTATCGCGAGCACGAAATTCGCCCCGTGTTAGACAAGATTATCCAGCGATTCTATATAACTCCAACGGAGCGCGCGCTTGTCGATAAAGCGATTTTTCAAGCTTGGGGTAAAATTGATGACCAGATATCACCACAGGATAACCTAGAGGAAGTTATCAAAGATATTTTCAGCAACAGCCATACTCCAGAGGTCACTTGTACCTTTCATAACTTGGAGAAAATCAGGTCGCTGATTAGACAAGAGGCAGAGATATTAAAAGAAATTCGAACCGAGACTATGTCGAGTACATCGCAAGCCAACTAGGCACATTGTTCATCTATCACGGAATAGGAAGATAAATGACTAAACTTTTGTACTTGATTTGAATCGTGAAAATAGCGCTGAATTGTAACCGCCAAAGTCAAGAATTGCAAAGCTATGCTACGAGAAGTAGTCAGAAAGTGCCTTTTCTGTGGTGCTATTAGTATCACCATCCTGAGCTTCCTCTCTTCAAGCCAAGAAGCCTCGCTACCTACTTCAGGCCATGAAGTAAGTCAGGGAGAAAGTGCATGGTTTAAAAAAAATCAGTCCATAATCACAACTCCTTCTATTAATAAAGGTAAAACATCGTTTACACCAAAGCGGCGCAACAATGAAAGAATAACCCTCCCGCTTGCCCCGCCACTTGCTATTTTTTTTGTGGGGAGAAGGCACTTGCTCTCACAACTCAAGGCAACCTACAACAACAAAGAGCAATGCGTCGTGCAACTCCTCACTGGCGCAGGAGGGCTGGGCAAGACGCAAATAGCACTCAAATTCTATCATGCCGTGAAGCCAGAATATGATTATGCTTTCTGGATTCCCGCAGCGTCTAAAGAAGAGCTTATTGGCGCTTACTTAGAAATAGCAGAAGCATTGGGTATCTACGTAAACACGCAGCAAATAGAACAGACTATCCAAGAAGTGAGAACATACTTGGCATCCCTGAATTGCTTTTATGTATTTGACAATGCGCCTGACAGCAAGCTCATTAAAGAATTCTTGCCCTTACAGCGAGGGCATATACTGATCACCTCACGGAACAATTTGGCCAATGCATGGAAGTATTCTACAAAGCGAGTCTTAGTTACTCCTTTAGATAGTAAAGAAATCATAGCCTTGGCTAGGGAGTTTGAGTGCCTTCTAGAAGATGAGGATACTACAACGCTAAATTATCTCATAGAACGCCTGTCAGGATATCCCTTGGCAGTAGCCCAGTTCTTTAGTTTATGTAAGACACAGGGATATCATCCAGCAGAGTTTGTAACCGAGTTACAAAAACGGCCTTCCCCGCTACAAGAGAGCGAAATAGTACAACTACTGGCAACAGAACCTACTGGAGACATTGAGTATGATAGAAGCGTACTCCAAATGCTGGACATAAGTCTCCAGCAACTAGATAAAGTCACCTATGGGGAAAATGCCAGAAAACTATTGAGTCTATTCGCTTATCTGGATCCTAAGGGAATACCGGTAGACTGGATATGCACCTTCTTAAGCGAAGATAACAGTTTCCTTAAGCGCCAAACACGAACAGCCCTGGCCTTGCTGGAGCAATATTCCTTGGTACAATGGGATAGAGAACGCAAACAAGTATACATTCATGAAGTAATCCAACAAGTCGTTCGGCATTTACATCCCCAGCCTTCGCTGAAGGATCTCGTTAGTAGTCTCCTAGAATATGGAGACAGAGAAACTGATGTAACGAAAAACGAGGCAGAGCAGTATACAAATTTATGGCTCTCTTTGCTACCTCATGGCCGCATGCTATTCAACAGAATCAACAAAACAGAGTGCCTACAAGAAGCCTATTCGTTGGCGAAATTCCTGGCTAAGATTTGTAGAGTGCGCTTTTTTAAAGAAGCACTAACGTGGAGCCAAGAAACGCTATCTATCACCCAGAAACAGTACACTAACCAAGACCGCCCTGAAATAGCCTATGCTTGGGATAGTTTGGGGCTTGCTTGGAGGAAGCTGGGTAAACAAGAAATAGGATTAAAGCATTACATGCAGGGGCTAGCCATGCGAAAACGACTTTTCCAGGACCAGGATCACCCCGACATGTCTTATTCTATCAATACAATAGGGTATACTTTGCTAGAACTAGGGAGATTGAAAGAGGGGCTAGTCTACTGTGAAGAAGGATTGGCTATGCGAAAGCGGCTTTACAGCAATCAAAATCATCCTGAAATTGCTATTTCACTGATATGTACAGGAGAATGTTTATTAGAACTAGGGGATCTAGATAAAGGTCTCTCTTACTTAAAGCAAGCATTGTTGATACAGCAGCAAATCTACAAGAACGGGGATAGACATTACACGGCTTATGCCTTGAATAAAATAGGCTACGCTTTGATGAGAATAGGCAAAGTCAAAGAAGGATTGGCTCATTGCGAGCAAGGTTTGGCCATGCGGCAACGACTCTACCATAATCAAGGTCATCAATATATAGCCTACTCTCTCGATTGTGCTGGAAGGATTTTAGAGCACACGGGAAAACTAGAGGAGGGGGCAACCTACCTGAAAGAAGCATTAGCCATACGGCAGCGGATTTATAAAGGCTACGATCATCCTAATACGGCTATCTCTTTGAACCACATGGGGCATGCTTGGATGCAGATAGGAAAGTTAGAAAAAGGGTTAACTTATATTAGGCATGGGTTGAATATGAACAAGCGTATTCACAGCGACAAAGATCATCCTGCAGCTGCTCATTCTCTTGATAATATGGGTAAATGCTTAAGAAAATTAGGAAAGCTAGAAGAAGGGATGGCCTATATCAAGCAAGGATTAGCAATGAATCAGCGACTTTATAAAGATCAAGATCACTATTACACGGCTTCATCTTTGGATAATTTAGGTCACACGTTAATGCTGTCGGGCAACTTAGAGAAAGGGGCATCTTATATAGAAGAATCGTTAGCCATGCGACAGCGACTTTATAAAAATAAAGATCACACTGAAACTGCTAACTCCCTACTCCATATGGGACAACTTTTAGTACGGTCAGAAAAACTAGAAGCAGGAACCGTCTACCTAAAACAGGCCTTAGACATGCAGCAACGTATCTTTAAAGACCAGGATCATCCCAGCACTGCCACGATGCTGACCCATATGGGGCATGCACTGATGAAGGCGAGAAAACCAGAAGAAGGAACAGCCTATCTCAAACAAGCACTAGACATGCAGCAGCGTATCTTTAAAGATCAGGATCACCACGAGACTGCTACTATGCTCACCCACATGGGGCATGCCCTAGTACTGACAGAGAAACTAGAGGAAGGAATAGCCTGTCTGAGGCAAGCTGTGGATATGCAGCAACGCATCTTTAGGAACAAAGACCATCCTGGGACTGCTGTTACGCTAAGCTATATGGGACATGCACTGATGCAGATAGGAAAACTAGAGGAAGGAACAGCTTGCATTGAGCAAGCATACAACATAAAGCAACGCATCTTTATGGATCATAATCCTTTTTGAGAAAACGTCACTTCAAACTACAAGGTAGCTTCCTAGCCAATGCCTATCAGCAAACCCATCGTCTCGGTATGACACCATCTTGATCTCACAAAATTTCTGCTATTCAGCACACAGAAAAATCCAAAGACTCTTGACTTTTTAGATTAAATTTTCTTATATACAGGAGTACTCTGATATGAATACCCACGGCAGGGTAGCAAGCTTTCGATCGCGCTTAAAATAGCCTATGTGGGTGAGAAACTACGTAAGTAACCTGAGG
>WTJV01000051.1 GCA_011524725.1 Amoebophilaceae bacterium
GGTGTGCTCAGACAGTGCCTCGCTTTGCGCCTGACGCAGCGCCAAGCTCACGCCCTAATCCCCTAGGCGGGTCCTTTGAATACCATAGTATCTTAGAGATGAGGTAACGGAGAATTGTCGCCTTGGTGGAGAGCGCGTTAAGAAATCCGCAGCCGTAGGCCGTTAAGGGGCATCTACTGTTTGAGGGCCGAAGGGCCGAGTTTAGATCCGTGCTCGTAACCACAGCGACCGATCTTTTTGCCTACTTTTTTCATTTTCTGCAAGGTTTTGAAGGGAAATCACACTTTTCTTGTGTTTTTTGCTAGTCTTTTTGGATAAAATTCGGGTAAAAATCTTACTGCACACGTTATCATTGATGAAATTTTCCTTTCTTAAAGGACAACTATCTATCAAAAATTAGCAGGGCCTTACTTTTTTCATCCAAAGGAAAAAGTAAGGCCCTGCCAGCGAGATAGTCTACAACCAGCATCAACCAAAATCATGGCTGATAAGCCTCCACAACAACACCAAATTCTTGTAAGAAGTCAACGCCTTCTTCCTTGTCGATGCCCTTATAAGCAGCATAAGACTCTACATAGATAACCTTCTTGATACCCGCACTAAAAATAACACGGGCACAAGACAAGCAAGGTGCCAAAGTCACGTAAAGTACAGCACCCTCCACAGAAGCAAGATTTTTTACAGCATACAAAATCGCATTCTGCTCAGCATGTAACGCCAAAAAGCAGCTTCCCTTAGCATCTCGAGAGCAGCCTACACCAGGCCATTTCTCATCGCAGTTGTATGTACCTGCTGGAGGTCCGTTGTAGCCGATAGAGATAATGCGTGTATCTTTGGCCAGAACAGCACCTACTTGCTTTTTGACACAGTGTGATCTTCTGGCCAGATTCATCGCCAATGCTATAAAAATATCATCAAAGTCAGGTCGCTTCACACAAAATTTATTTTTTAACCACTACATCCAACACATCATCGCTACGTAGTGGCAGTCACACCAATCAGGTATATGGGCATACAAAAACTCCGCTGTTTACAACTTATTAGCATGATCGAAATAGCATATCCACAAGGTAAGAAACCAAAATGATCGTAATCAATAACCTAACCCATTAAATAGGTTCTAAGACGCTCTACACACAGGCTTCTTTGCATATCAAGCCCAAAGATAAGATTGGTTTGGTAGGACTCAATGGCACAGGCAAGTCGACCTTACTCAAGATGATTGTCGGAGACCTAACACCTGACGCAGGAACCATCAGCCAGCGCAAAGACTGCACCATCGGATTTCTCAACCAAGACCTACTCTCTTACCGAACGAGCGACAGCATCCGTCATGTGGCCATGATGGCTTTTGAAAACGCTCTATCCATCCAAAAACAGACGGAGACAGTACTGAAACAAATGGAAAGTAACTACCAAGATGACCTGGTAGACCAACTGGCAGAACTGCAAGAAGCGTTTGAGCAACTTGGAGGGTATGAGCTCCAGGCAAACACAGACGCCATCTTAGAAGGAATAGGCTTCACGACCCAGGACTTGGATAGGCCCTTAAATGAATTTTCTGGTGGGTGGCGCATGCGTGCCATGCTAGCTAAGCTATTACTCCAAAAGCCCTCACTGCTGCTGCTGGACGAGCCCACCAACCACCTAGACATCACATCGATCGAGTGGGCAGCCAACTATCTTCAAAATTATGCGAGTGCCTTCATCGTTGTCTCACACGACCGCAGCTTCCTGGACCAGGTAACCAATAAAACGGTAGAAGTCGACCAGCAGCAGCTACGCATATATGCGGGTAACTACACTTTTTACGAACAAGAAAAAATCACGCGCACAGCATTACAACAAAATGCTTACGCCAATCAGCAAAAAAAAGTCAAACAAACAGAAGATTTTGTGACACGCTTTCGTTCCAAAGCAAGTAAGGCCAAACAAGTGCAGTCTCGCATCAAGGCCCTACAGAAGATGGAGAAGGTAGCACCTGTAGCCACTGCATCTTCTTCGATCAAGCTTAGACTGGATACACAGCGACAGCCAGGCAAAGTGGTAGCCTCGCTAGCACACCTAGAGAAAGCCTTTGGACCATTGGCCATCTTGAGAAACGCCCATGCCAAGGTTGAGCGGGGCGATAAAATAGCACTGATTGGCGCTAATGGAAAAGGAAAGTCTACCCTACTTCGCATCATAGCTGGGCAAGAGGTGGTGAATGCAGGAGAAAGTATACTAGGACATAACGTCAACATGGCTTTCTATGCCCAGCACCAGCTAGAAGCCTTGCAACTAGACCAAACTATCCTAACAGCGTTGCAACAGGTAGGGGCAACTAGGACAGAACGAGAGCTGAGGAGTATGGCGGGCATGTTTTTATTTACCAAAGACGATGTTTTCAAAAAAATAGGCGTACTCTCTGGCGGCGAGAGAGCCAGGGTAGCGCTGGCCAGGGTACTGCTCTCGGAAGCCAATTCTTTGCTGTTAGACGAGCCTACCAACCACTTGGACATCATCTCTATCAACATCTTGGCGCAAACTTTACAACAATACACGGGCACCTACATTTTGGTCTCTCACGATCGGCACTTTGTGGCCGAGGTAGCGACCAAGATTTGGTATATCGAGGACCGGCAAATCAAAGAATATCCGGGTAACTACGAGGAGTATGTCTACTGGCAACAAGAAAATGCTTATAGCAAGTAAGGAAGCACATCATCAAAGGAGTCGGTAGTATGATACTTTTCTAGCAACTAGGATAATGACTGGCTACGATGATTCTGTAGCCATCAACGATAATCTATCGGACGTAGGCTCTTCATAATGTTGTGCAAGCGTATTGTGCCCGATACTATCAACTATTCTCCCCCCTACACATATTGTCTTCGCGCATTAGGCACTTCCACTGCTAGACCTAGCAAAAAAATCTTCTTAATACTTGACTTTTTCAAAATGTTTTACCAACATGTGTGAAAGGCGTAATCCGAAAAGCCTGTTCTGAATATTCAAAACAAGAAGAGAGTAGGAATCATTTAAATAAAATGCGATCAATATGCCATCAACTATACCTTACGATCAGTCCCTTGTTTTGGGGAACGTCGTGCCGCTTGATAAGCTGGAAAATCTAGTGCAAATGAGTGAACTCCAAGCACCTGCGGACGTAGCGCAGACAAATCTAAATTCGCTTATTGCCTTGAAACGTAGTGTTGATATGACCATACAAGAAATGATTGATATGGGAATATCGCCAGATGATCTTATTACAGAATCACGACAAATTGGGGATGATATCGATAAAGCAGCGTCGGAATATGGTAAAGCCAAGGTAGCCGCTGAGAAAGCCATACAACCTTTAAGGGCTAAACTGTCTGGTGTAAGTGGATCGATCGAAAGTCCGATAGATTACAACCGAAGCGCACTCAAACAAATGCCCATCGGTACAGATTCGCTGCAGATGAATGTTCAATACTTTTCTTTTGATCAAAACAGTGAAAGCTCATCTACGCATGCATCGACAGTGGCTTCTTTTGTTAGTGAGTCTTTAAAAATATTTGGGCATAGTTTCTCTTCTGAAGCTTCAGCATCGGCACATACACAGACAAATGCACAGACGTCGAGGCATAGTATTTCGGGAACGCTAGTCATGGCGCTTACCTGTACACATAAGAATGCCCAAGTCTTTGCTCCGTTCTACTTGGATGTGGACAAAGCGGTGAGAGCGTTTAACGCACTATTCCCGGGTCAGATGATTAAAACGAATGATCCGATGTCTATAGCTAAAATAGAAGCTGCATCTGAAACGAAGGGAGAGAAAGTGTTTCACTTGCTTTCAGGTGCCTCTTATGGATCGTCATTTGTAGGCATGGTGCATATACTCAATACAAGCAAAACTACTTCATCACAAAGTATGAGGTCCGTTGCTGAATCCTTACAGAGCACATTTGATATTGGGGGATGGTTTGCACATGGTCAAGGTGGTTTTGGTGTTGACAGCTCATTTTCTAACAGTGCAAAAAATCTATTGAGCACAAGTAATGTACAATCACATTGCTCACTAGTTACAATGGGCATCATTCCATCTATAAAATCTAATGCGCTCGAGACCGCAGTCAAAGGCTTTACAGACTTTGATCCAGCTAAAGAGATGGAAGCGTTGAGTCAATTGCAGGGCGCTACTGTAGATGAGCAGACGACTATTGCCTCGTCGGCAAGTGCTGCCCGGACTGGTCAACAAATGGTCTCACTCGAAAATGCCAAGATCTCTTCAACACTAAGCGGATTAGCTGATATTGATAGCCAATCAAATCAAGTTCTTGACACTAACTCTGTTATGAATGCTATGGACGACTATATCGCTAGATGTGTGGAAGGAGGTGATAATCTAGGTGTGCCTATCAACTATTACTTAAAACCCATCACCCAGTCTATGATTGCACGTGCATGGCTAGCTAAGTATTATCCCAACACCTTTAACCAGGCTGGTAGTGCTGACGATAGTAAGAGTGGAGACAGCGGAAGTGAAGGAGGAGATGAATAATAAGTAGTATCGTTGACAGCAGTCAAGTAATAAGAATGTAGGGTGTGTGCTTGGTATAATTCGAAAGTTATTTCCTTAGGCACACGCCCTTATTGTTTAGAGACTAGAGATAATATAATCCTTTGAAAAGAATATATCGTGGATATATTCAGGTAAATTTATAGCTTATGCCTACTAGTATACCTTATGAGCCCTCACTCATATTAGGGGGGGTAGTGAATCAAGAGAAAATCAATGTACTTCTAGAGATGGCGGCTGTACAGGGTACGGTCGATGCTGCCCAAGAAAAACTAAACTTACATATTCAAGAAAAGCGAAACTTGGACATGATCAAGCTCGAACTGGTTGACATGAACATAGACCCAGGAGGCATCAATGCTGCCTTGGAGAAAATAAGCCAAGAGATCACAAAGTCAGCTCAAGCTTTAGCAACCACACAAATAGAAGCTAGTTCCAAGATTATTGCTTTAAAGCAGAAGATGCATACAGTCAAAGACCATAATGAGTACTTAGAAAGTCCTATCGATTATTCAAAAACAGATATAATACAGTGGCCCCTGGCTGCCGAGTCATTGAAGATGGATGCACAATACTTTTCCTTTGTTGAAAATAAACAGTCAGCTTATGACAATACACTGGAAGCCATAGGTACGCTTGTAAAGAATGCCACAGATGTCTTGGGGACCAACAGGAGCCAAGAGATGAATAAAAATGTTCAGACGCAAATTAAGGTACATCGTGAGAAACACAATGTGTCTGGTGTACTTATACTCACTGCTTCCTGTACACACAAACATGTTACCCTTCTGAGTCCTTTTGTATTAGATCCGGACAAGGCTATTTCTACTTGGAATCGTCTGTTTAACAATGATAAAATTAAAGTCCAAGATCATGCCACTATGGCACAAGAAATAGCGAAAGAAACAGGAAAGGAATCGGAGATGAGTAGCGGCCTTCATCTCATATCTGGAGCTACTTACGGCTCTAGTTTTGTAGGAATGGCTTACACCCTGAAAGAAAATAGCACATCATTGTCGGATAAAGAAGCAGAGCGCATAAGTAATAAACTTGGGTTGGTGGCAGGCGTTCAAGAAAAAAGCGGTTTAGAAGTTGATTCTTCAGTCATTGATGAAATAACAAGTGCACTCACCACGCAAAAGGTAGCTTCTCATGTCAGCTGTGTAGTCATGGGAGCCATACCTTCACTACAATCAAAATCAGCAGAAGAAGTTGCGCAAGAAGTGATCAAGTTTGATGCTGGAGCCATACAAAAAGAGCTCGCAACACTTTCTAATATTTCGGAAGGGACACAGAAAACAACAGCAACCAGTACAGTAGAAGCAGCTATTAAGCGAAAAATGATGCAATTCCAGGGAGTCAAAGTACAGAATGTAATGGATAACTTGTTTGGGGCTGACGAAAAAAGAAATAGAAAATTTGATCTTAACTCCTTAATGGGTGCTTTTGATAACTATATCGACTGTATCGTCCATGACAAAGGCCAGCTAGGCGTGCCCCTCAGCTATCATATAAGACCTATGTCCAAGAGGCAGATCGTCAAATTTTGGTTAGATAAGTATTACCCAGAAAGTGGAGATGTAGGGAATAGTGATAAAAAATCCGACAAAAAAGATGAGAAGCAGCAGCCTAAACAAACCGAAAAACAACAGAGTCAGTGATGCGTATCTACATCTTAAACAGTCATTCTATTTGTAGTATGCTCTTCCGTTGATGGAGCCCCGTAGCGGACGGCATAAAATTGTTATACATGAAAAATTACATAAGGTAGTGGAATTACGAGTTATGGATAAAGCACAGGTGTGCGGGCTCGATTTGTAAAGTATGCTTTTTCGCAATCTGGTATCGCTTTTCAGCGATTGCGGGAAAACGGATAAGAGAGATGATATGAGGCCTTTTCACGGTTGATGGTAAAAGTAAGATTCTTTAACTACCTTACCGATAGGTAAAATGTCCGTTCACTATAAATTCTTATACCATGATCAAGCAGCAAATTACCGAAAGTTCCGTCAGTGAAGATGTTAAGAGAAGAACAAGAAGAAGTAAATTCTTACACCAGATAGACACGCTCATTGATTGGGCTGTTTTTGGAAAAGAACTCTACAGAGTCTGCAAGCGTTCCACTCACGATGCCGCAGGAAGGTCTGCCTATAGTCCTCTAGCTTTCTGATATGGCCGTTGAGGACATGTTCAATGATACTTTTTCTGCCAACGCCTTCTGCGGCTTACGGGTCGAGGATACTGTGCCTGATCACAGTACACTGAGCCGCTTTAGGAATGAGCTATCTGAGAAGCGTGTCATGAACAGCCTGCTCAAGGCACTTAACGCCCAACTAGAACGCCTCGGGATTGAAGTACGCAAAGGGGGAGGAATCATCAATGCATCTATCACCCCCACGGCGTGCCAGCCGCATGGCAAGGCGCCCGATCTTCCGGCCGGTAAGCTTGATCATCCTATCGCTCAACAGGCTAAGTCAGGGTTAGATCCAGAAGCCCGATGGATGAAAAAAGGCAATAAGCTTCAATATGGCTACAAACGCCACTATTTGGCCGCTGACCAGACGGGACTAGTCTTATCGGTCCATATCACGTCCGCTAATGTCCATGATGGGCAGTGTATAGCGGCTTGTCTAGATCAGGTAGTCCTACCTTCAGGCAGTCGTCTATTGGCAGACAAGGGGTATTTCTCAGCTAAAAACGATGAATTACTACGCCAGAGAGGCCTACGCAGTGGTATCCAACGCAAGGCGTATCGGAATAGGCCCTTATCAGTATGGGAGAAACGTTATAACAGGCTTATGGGCTGTAGTTGCTATAAGATAGAGCGCGTGTTTGGAAGTATCAAGCGTTGGTTCGGAAGATTGTCAGCGCGTTATCTGGGCCTAGCTAAGACGCACGGTCAGCATGTATTAGAGGCAATTGCCTACAACTTATACAGGCTTCCAGGGATAGTCGCCCCAAGCGTAATAAAAACAGAGAAGATGGCTTAAAAAGAGAAGTTAGATCCCCTAAAAGGGGACAGAAAGCAGATCGTATAGCTAAAAAATACCTCCTCAGGAAAAAAGGGGAATTATACGTGAATTATGCAAAAGTCTCAGGACGAGTGATGTGAATAGTCAGGTTAAGTGAAAAGTAGTACACACTAGGCACTTCCTCTGTCATATCGAACGATTTTTTTTCTTAATACTTGACTTTTTAAAGATATTTTGATAACATGTTTACAAAGTGGCTTGAAGCCTCTCTTGAATTTACAGGGACAACGGTGAGCGTGCATACATGTTCTAATTGTTTTTTATTGTACAACTAAAAACCAGATACCTATGCCTAGACACTATTGCGTGATTATCGAAGATAAATCGAACCATATTTTAGTGGGGAAAAAAAGAACTGAAATGCGTTTCCTTCATGGAGCCAAGAGCAATTCTGCCGTACCTATACGGAACAATCCAGGCCAACACGTATTTCCGGGGGGGATGCTTCTGCACGAAGCGAGTTTCAAGAAGAGACGGGAGTAGACCTAGCGGGGATTCCTACAAAGGACTGGGTATATGATCAAAAAAGTAGCAAAAATACTCATCTATACGAGGCAGATTATGTCTGGCTAACTAAAGATGCCTTTGCTAAGGTATATGAGGCAGCAAAGAACAATCTGGACCAAAACAAGAAGGGGGGAATGGCTACAACGGATGATGAGCTAGAAGAAATTTTTATCATGAGTTGGAAAGACGCGTTAGGAATATTTCAAAAAGAACATGATCCAACTGTATACCCTTCGGGAGTCCCAAAAAGCACCGATTGGTTTGTAGAAATCGTGAAAGAATTGGATTCGATTCTTGAAGCATACGATGAAGAAATGCAAGCGCAGATCGATCAAGAGGTGGCCGAAGATGAGGACAAGGAAAATGCAGCAAAAAAGAGATTCCATATAAAAAAATAGTACATCCGATGAAAATAATTGCTTAGAAACCGGGCTACCCGAAAAATCCCCCCACTTTCGATGGGGGGATTTTTCGGGTAGCTCTTCCAGTGAGCTATAACTAGTTGTCCCTTAAGAAAGGGAAATTTCCTCAATGATAACGTGTGCAGTAAGATTTTTACCCAAATTTTATCTAAAATAGGGTAGCAAAAAACGCAAGAAAAACGTGATTCCCCTCCAAAATCTTGCAAAAAATGAGGATCGCCTCGCCGGCGAGGGCGATCACAGCCTCCGGGTTTTTTAACGCGCTCTCCACCAAGGTGACAATTTCTTGACTTAGGACATGGAACGCTGTGGTATTTAAAGGACCCGCCTAGGGGATTAGGGCGTGAGCTTGGTGCCGCGT
>WTJV01000050.1 GCA_011524725.1 Amoebophilaceae bacterium
GCAAAGTTCACGAGCGGTTGGCAGGCGGACAAGATGGGGTTGGACGGATGCTTACGACGAACGAGTCCACTCAAGCCGTTGAAGCCCTTGCGCATATCGGTTGCGGCGCGGTATAAAAAGTAGCGCTGTCGGCTCGAAAAGCTAAGCATAGGCGCGGTCGAGGGTCAGGATGAGTTCGGCCAGTTCCGGCAGGGGCAGTCCGCTGATTTGGAGGCGCAGCCCGCTGGGCAGTTGAAGCGTCGCACCTTCCTTTTCCTGTTTTGGCACTATCTTGCAAAAGCCCACCTGCTCGGCTCCCGCCTCGCCACGGTATTTCTTTTTCCAGGCGTAAAAGGTACCCATCTTCAAATCACGCTCAGCGCAAAAGTTGGCTACAGAATCGCCGCTGGCCGATTGCTCAGCCAGGAGTGCACAAATCGCCTTGGGAGTTCTTCGCATCTGTTCTTACTTTGGTTGGGGCAAAGTTCACGAGCGGTTGGCAGGCGGACAAGATGGGGTTGGACGGATGCTTACTTACGAACAACTTTTCCACGGTTCACGAACCGCCTAGTACGAGGCCCGTACGCTAGGTGGTGTGAGAGGGATAAGCAGCGGCCAGGTGCCGCTGCTTACCCTACTCGATAGGCTGTCCAATCTATTATGCTCTCTGCGTCCGCTGTTCGGCTGCGCTTTTGGCTGCTCGCAACCTACTGTATCGAGTGGGGCATGTATTGTGTGTGTGCCAAGTGTCTACTGCCTTTTGACTTGTTTTGCTGAGTCCCTCGGCTACATAATCCATTGTGATCGACTTGGCCAATAATGGTAAATAAAGGATGTCGGAACTGATTACTTTCATCCCTCCCTTGTTTTTGTAGTGGCCAAAGTTAGACTCGATGATGTCGCTGCAACACAGCAGCTGGTCGCGTTGGCCTAATAGGGCAAGATGTTCAATGAAGTACTCCTCAATAACCGTAACGAGCTGTTCACTTCTCCTAGTTAGGCTAGCTTGTTGCCTATATTGATCCAGTGCTTTTAACCACCGCTGATGGCTATGATGGCTGATCCCGATGGACTTAACGATTTTGCTGACCAGGACTGTCAAGGCGTGCAGTTGGCGTAGTTCTCGTAACAAATTTCTTACGTTTACACTGCGTAGATACTGTAACTCTTTGCGCTGACTGGCCGTCAGTGTAGACCAACATTCATCAATACGATCTACCCAGCCCACTACTGTAAATAAGCGTAGGAAGCGGTCTTTGCTTCGTAAGGTCGGTGGACAAAGATGGCTGCTCTGGCTCAGGATGTATTTGCTTCGGTACTGGCCCATAAACTTTGTCAATCGGCTCAAAGGGGCATAATCAGTGAGTAATTTTTTGAGGGCGTTCATGAGCTTATGACTACAGTCGGATACTGTGGTAATACCCTTGGACCTCAAGGCTTTGTTGAGATTGCTGCCTCCGTCGCAAATAGCGTAGGCAATTTTAGTTTGGTCGTGTTGGTCATCATATCGGGTAATAAAATTTTCTACTTCATCAGCCGTCCAGGATTCAGCCACCTGTACGCCCAAGACTTCTACGTCTTCGAAGCGTAGAGGAGTGGTCTGACAACGATCAGGATGCAGCTTTACGCCCAGCATCAACAAGGCCTTCTCACACCCGATCTGGATTGACTCATCAATGATTACGGCGTACTTCCCTCGCTTAACCACACCCTGCTCTAGTTCAAACAGCCCTAGGCGGCGAACCCAGTTGTCAACCGTAGCATGAACGGGGGCGGTGTAGGGCCAGCCCATTAGTTGAGCTAAAAACCCAACTGTTTTGGCAGCGCAGCGCAGTGATCCATTAGCGTGTACCCGAATGAAGATAGCCATGGCAATAATCTGTAGTGGGTAGGTGTGACCAGCCAGAGGCTGGGGCTCGTACCGAACCTCTAACTCTTCTATTCGCGCTTCGAGCCGGGCAATTTTTGCATCTCGCCGTCGCAAGCGAGTGCGGAGTACTTCGATGCGCCGTTTTTTGCCACAGCATAGGTGATTCAGGTGATGTAACGTATTTTTGTAACGTACCCGCATATTCCGTTTTGTTGGTCTTACTTCAAAGCTACAACTTGCGGGTACAATTTCGCTCATCGGACGCCCTAAAGGCCGTACGGCTTATGCCGTATAAATTGGACAGCCTACCGCACATGGATAGTGCTTAATAAAGTATTGCCTGAGTTTGAAAATATAGGAAGTACATTTCTTGAAGTATCTAAGTATTTACCCCCTCAAATATGGAATGCTGATGTTATCAGGAGTTATTCAAAAAAACAAATCCCAATAGATTTTAAAAAAGGAAATGTTTACACACTTTCTATAATAAGACTTATGAAATTACTGTTAGGCAAATCAATAGATAGTGATTTGAGTAGTTGGATTGAAGGTAAAGACGCGATGATAAAGAAGCCAATTTATGATGAATATATTAAGGTTAAGGAGTCGCTAATAAAGTATCAGTCTGTTATTAACCACGATTTACAACAAAAAAGAGTTAAGAGAATATCATTTCTTTCTCTCTTGGCAATACTCCTGTGTGCAATTGCTGTTTTTTACTTTGATAGACCTGTAATGGGTGTTGAGGAT
>WTJV01000032.1 GCA_011524725.1 Amoebophilaceae bacterium
AGCTTCATCTCTAGGATTTCCTGAGAATTATCTTCCATGCCCAGATGATGAGCCTAGCTGCAGCTACCTAGCAGGCTTGTTATCAAAGCGAACATTGTGCTACGATATACCCACTTGTTGGATTGTATATTATTTGTGTACATATGTAGATAGTGTTTGTGTGATAGCGTTGCTATTGATTTCAATATATACTTTAATCAACACAATATTATTAATTATGCATTATAAAACAAGTATTATGCACAAAAAAATTATGTATTTATCTACTTATTGATAATTTATTCTAAAATACGATCTCTACTATCATTAGCCATTGCACGAATACGCTGTTTTTCACTCTCGCTGATACTCATCTGTTGTATTATGGGTTCTAGTTGTTCTAGCAATTGTTGGACTGTTTGTTCCGTTTCTTCACGCGCTTTTCTTCTCCCTTCACGCCCTGCTGCTACCAGTTTTTGATCGATGTTTCTTTGTTCTTCCACTCTTTCCTCTCTACGCTGTGTAAGTAAGGCCTCCAGTTGTTCTGGCGTGATATTGAGGTCTATATTGGAGAAACGACTCAAAAGGTCTCGTAATAGGATTAGCTTTTGCTCTGCTTCCTCGAAGTTGTATTTCAGCGTTTCTTCTGTGTATGCTCTAACATGTTGTAGTACAAAGTGTTTGAGCGGCAGCCCAGCTAGTTCTTTGACCATTCTTTTGACTTCATCACTCTCGATGATATTGAGTTGCTCTAATGACTGCCAATGCTTTCCCGCTGTTTCATAGTCGTCCCGTTCCAAAGCTTGTGCGAGTTGAGTGGCCTGGTCCCTCATGATGAGTTTGAGCTTGGTTTGGTCATTGCCAGTGAGTACGGTTTGGAATAATGTAATGGCTTCGTGTTACGGAATAGTTTCGAGCTGCGCTATCTCGGTTCTACACCATTCTAAAGACCAGAAGTCGGGATTGTTGGTTGCTCGATTCAGCGGATCTAAAAAGAAGATACGATTGGCGAGGATTTGTGCAGTAGGACTATGCTTCCGAGGTAGCAAGGAATGTATCATTTCTTGTATCATTGTTTACTCCCTATTTTTGTCACTATGAGTTGCCCCAACAAGCAAGTAACCATCAGGCAGTTGGGATGCCTAGCTTACTCGGAAGCGTGGTCCATACAGACGTCTCTTTTCAATGAGATTGTTTCTATTAAGTTAGCCAACCGGAAGCTCGATGTGTGGCTTCAGAATCTTACCCCTAATTACCTACTCTTCTGTGAGCACTTTCCTGTGTATACACTAGGAAGAAGTGGTAGTAAGGCACACTTGCTAGCCAGCGAGGCAACACTGCAAGCCCAAGGGGTTGCATTTTATCCTACAAATCGTGGTGGAGACATTACTTACCATGGTCCTGGCCAGCTGGTGGTCTATCCTGTGTTGGACTTGGAGAACTTCTTCATGGATATACATCGTTATTTACGACTCTTAGAAGAAGCTGTCATTGCTACCCTTAAGGATTTTAATATCTTGGGAGGACGAGTACAGGGCTTGACTGGGGTATGGCTAGACCATCAAGATGCGCAACAAGCGCGTAAGATTTGTGCTTTGGGGATCAGAACAAGTCGCTGGGTGACAATGCATGGTTTGGCACTGAATGTCAATACGGACTTGCAGTATTTTGACCATATTGTCCCGTGTGGTATTCAAGATAAAAAGACGACTTCTATGGCTGTAGCATTAGGTGTTACACAAGATTTTCAGGTAGTAGCTCAAAGCTTGGGTAAGCACATCATGCGTTTATTTGGAATGCAACTAGCGGATTACTAGTACCAGCACATTGCGATGCTGGGTGCTAATCTGTAGCTTGGGCTTGCTTAACGAAACAAGATGTTAAGCAGTTCGTCCACCTTGGTCACGGGCCTAACATCAATACCTTTTTGAGCGTCTTTTCCGGATAACTTCTGCTGGTTGTGTTGGGAAATAAAAATGACTTCGAAGCCTAATTTTTCGGCTTCAGAAATACGTTGTTCAATTCGGCTAACCCCTCTAATCTCTCCACCTAGGCCGACCTCTGCGGCAAAGCAGTAGCGTCGAGACACAACGCGATCCTGCAAGGAAGAAGCTAACGCAACGCATACCGCTAGATCTAAGGCAGGATCTTCTACACTGAGACCACCTGCTATGTTCAGAAACACATCTTGCGTGCCCAATCGCAAGCCTACTCTTTTCTCCAAAACGGCCAGCAGCATGTTCAAGCGTTTGGTGTCAAAGCCTGTAGTACTGCGTTGAGCGGTACCGTAGGTAGCAGGACTCACTAGTGCTTGTAGCTCAATGAGTAGCGACCTATTTCCCTCTAAAGAGGCACCGATGGCCATACCGCTTAGGTCTTGCTCCCGTTGTGAAATAAGTAACTCAGAGGGGTTAGCAACTTCACGTAGACCACCATGATGCATCTCATAAATACCCAGCTCGGCAGTAGCACCAAATCTATTTTTGATCGCCCTCACGATTCGGTACATCAGATGTCGATCCCCTTCAAATTGCAAGACCGTATCGACCATATGCTCTAGGACCTTAGGCCCTGCCAGACTCCCCTCTTTGGTTATATGTCCAATGAGAAAGACGGGGGTACTGGTGTCTTTGGCATAGCGGAGAAGTGAAGCAGTGCAGTCCCTAACTTGCGCTATGCTACCTGCTGTTGATCCGATATGCTGGGTGCGAATGGTTTGAATGGAATCAATGATGACTAGGGAAGGCTTGAGCTGGCCAATCTGCTTAAAAATGTTTTGTAAAGACGTTTCGTTGAGTACATAGCAATTCTCTGATGGGCATGACATCCGCATGGCACGCATTTTTATTTGTGCTTCGCTCTCTTCTCCCGAAACATACAGTATCCTTTCTAGTGGAAGTGTTAAGGCAATTTGTAGCAGTAGTGTGGACTTACCAATACCAGGCTCTCCTCCTATCAATACCAAAGAACCAGGCACAATGCCTCCTCCTAGTACGCGATTAAACTCTTTGTCTGGACAAGGGATGCGATGATCAGCTTGGTAGGCGATATCTTGTACCAACTTAGGCTTATTAGGAGTGGTCATGGGGGCTAAATTCTCCATACTCCAAGGCATAGCAGTAAGTTGTTGTGGGGACGCTACTTCTTCGATAATGGTATTCCATTTCCCACAAGCCGTACATTTACCCTGCCACTTGGCGTATTGTGCACTACAGTACTGGCAGTAGAAGGTAGTTACTATTTTTTTCACTTGCGTTGTTGCGTTATCATTTCTTGCACTGTCCGAATTACTAAATCAGACTCATAGCCTTTTTGGAGCAAATAATTGATCAACTTCTGTCTGGCTTGCATAGAAGTTATATCAGCTAGAGACTGCTTTTTTTGTTTAGCCACATGATGTAGGCTTTGGATATAGTCAGTATCTTCAATGACAGCGAGCCCTTTCTGAATCAGTGCTTGACTGATACCTCTCTCCATGAGGACCGCCCATAGCTTCCTCTTGCCCCATTTCTTAGCCAATAATTTCCCTCGGACAAATGCTGTTACATAGCGTTCCTCGTCAAGGAAACGATCTTGCTTCAGTGTCCGAATAATATGCGTTATTTCGTCCTGCTTTACTCCCCATGCACGCAGCTTCTCTTGTACTTCTTTTTCTGTTCGTTCTTGATAGGCACAATAGCGTACAGCCTTCTGATAATGGGTATCCTCGTGATTTGAGGTCATGTTTCATTCTACTGTTGTAAGATGCGTGCGTTTCTTCCGTTTTCTTCGAGTCGAAGTTTTACACAATATTCCCCCTAGAGATACCACCAGTGAAATTCCTAGTGCTGTATTCGCTATAAATTGGTCGTGCCGGACGTAAAAAGTAAGCACTGAGTTAGCTTGCAGCGTGTGCCTAATAGCAGCCTGATCTTCGTACTGGGTCGCTTGCAAGATGTCGCCCCGCTGATTGATAAAAGCCGATATCCCTTTGAGGGCAGATCTAGCGATACTCCGCCTACTCTCCACGGCCCTTAGTCGGGTATAATGAAAATGCTGTTGATAGCCTGGCGAATTTCCCCACCAACCATCAATAGTCATCGAGAAGATTAAAGAAGCTCCCATACGCACAAAATCAGTCAAGTAGTCACCATAGATAGATTCATAGCATATTACGGGAGCAATGCCGATACCTTTTTGATTAAAAAATAGGTTAGGGCGGTCCTGCATCCCGAGGGAGCTCAACCTACCATTGAATCCAGGGGTCAAGATTTTTGGAATTGCTAAGCTGTATATATAAGGAACAATTTCTGCTCCTGGCACTAATTTAGATTTGTGGTAGGTAGCCCGTGTGCCCTGGTTTCCTACAAAGAGTGCTGTATTAAAAATATCGTAATAGCCGTATCGTTGGCTGAAGCGCGCAGTTTTTGTAGCCTTTTTATCAGAATAACCCACTAGAGAATTGATCCCTGTTAAAACCGATAGTTGGGGATATTGTTGTCTAAAACTAACCAGCTGCTCAATAAGCGGGTACTCGTCTAGCTTCTGTTCATCGAACAAGCTATCAATGGCTATTTCTGGCCAAACCAAAAATTGGGTATTGGGTGTGAGCTGCATTTCAGAAAGCTGCGTAAAGCATGACACGCGCTCTTGTATAGGTAGTATTTCTCCTGTATCAACAAATGCACCTGTGTAGGGATCCATATTGGGTTGCATAACGACCACCTCTGTCTGCTCTCCTTGCCCTTGGTAATTGGCATATATACAATAACTCCCTAGCATAGGGAGTAGAACCCAGCAGCCACATAGGCTTCCTAGCCACCATAGGCTCGCTTTTTTCGAAAGAAGATGATAGAACAGAAAATTAGCAACAAAGACCCATATAGTTCCCCCTAAAGCACCCGTATATTCGTACCATTGTACCCACTCAGGCCAGCACGCAAACCCATTCCCAAGATTAAGCCATGGGAAAGAAAACTCCCATTGAAGGTGGATGTGCTCCATACTGATCCAATAAGCAAGCAAGGCAACATAACCCACATACTGCCCGTGATGTTTGACCATCCACTGGAATAACGGTAGTGGCAAGCTCATACAGAAGGTATTTACCAAAAGCATAAACACGGCACCTGCCACCGTAGCATGCGCTACCCACCAAGTGGTAGTTAAGTTCCACAGGAAAAGTGTTAAATAGGCATACTTATAAAAGGTCCAATAGGGATGCTTATATTGGTATTGCTCAACCTGTCTTTCTATGAGCAATAAGGGTACAAGAGCCACAAACAAGAGCGGCGTCACGTGGTTCGGAGGCCAAGCTAGCCAGAAACAAGCACTGCTCAGCAGTGATAGACAGACTAGATAATATCGATGTTGCTGATTTGTCAAAATGATAAGGATAGAATCCATATAGCCACACTCCCTGTTATCTTGGCAGTGTCTCTAGCATCGTGATCAGAGCCAATGAAACTATGGGTTTGTTGTATGTCGGTTACTTTGATTAGTTGGCAACTTCAGATAAAAACTTGATCCGCATCAGTCGCAGCTCCTCTTCCTCAAACTCTCCTTCCAAAGCTGTAATGGCTCGCTTGATATTACCTGTCTTATCTTGCCTAAAGTAATCATACAATACCTCCTGTTGCTCTGCAGATAGCACGGTATCGATGTAATAGCCAATATTCAGTTTAGTTCCAGCGTAGCATAGCTGCTCCATTTCTTTGAGCAGCACGTCCATACTCAAGGACTTGGCGTCTGCAATCTCCTGTAAATCAGCCTTTCTGTCGATTTGCTGGATGATGTACACCTTATTTTTAGAACTGTTGGCCGCAGACCTTACGACCACATCAGATACCGGAACAATGTCATGAGCTTCTACATACTCTTGGATAAGCTGGATAAAAGGAAGACCAAATTTTTTTGCTTTTCCCATGCTTACTCCGCTGATATGGGTCAACGATTCTAGATTAGTAGGGCACAGTAGGGACATTTCTTCTAGCGAAATGTCTTGGAAGACAGCATACTCAGGAATACTTTTTTGTTGGGCTATTTTTGCTCTCAATTGCCTTAGGAGGTTCAGCAATATTGCATCATAGGCTTTTTTAATAGTAGTAGGCTCCTGGTCCTTCTCAGAAGCGGTATAGGTATTGTCTCTGTGCAGTACGATGGCATGATCTTTCTCCAAAAATGCTTTTCCTTGTGCTGTAATCTTTAAAATATTTAGGGCATCTACACGCTTACTCAATAGCGCTAGTAGTAGTGCTTGATTAATTACTGACTGCCAGAAAGCTTCGTCTTTTTCGCTTCCTTTTCCAAAGGTGGGCAGTTCCTGATGGCGGTAACTTTTAATATTAGCATCTTCTATACCTCGTAAGAGACGTATGATGTGGTCTACATTAAAGCTCTCTTGGGTCTGTTGCACAGCCATGATGACCATTTTGACAAAAGCAGTCCCGGGGTAAGTCTCCGTGGGGTTGTCACAATTGTCGCAATAGTCACAATTGCCGGGATATACTTCTCCGAAGTAGTGAAGCAGTTGCTTCCTGCGGCAGATGCCCGATAAAGCATATGTGTTCACTGCCTGTAGTAAGGACTGCGCTTTTTCTCGTTCTTCAGCGGGCTTGCTTCTATTTAGCTTCCCTATCCTGATGACATCTTCGGCACTATAAAACATCAAACAAGTACTGGCTAAACCATCTCTCCCTGCTCTTCCCGTCTCTTGATAGTAACCTTCTAAAGATCTAGGAATATCGTAGTGGATAACAAAACGAACATCTGGCTTGTCAATGCCCATGCCAAAAGCAATGGTGGCTACGATTACTTCTGCCTCTTTGTTCAGGAAAGCATCTTGGTATTGCACTCTGACCTTATGCTCCAGGCCAGCATGATAAGGGGCTGCTCGCATGCCATTCAGGTTGAGCAGTTCCGCCAGCTCTTCTACCTTTTTTCTGCTTTGGCAGTACACAATACCCGATGCTTTTGGGTAGCCTTTCATGAATTTAATCATTTCTTTTTCTACTTGCACTTTGGGGCTAACCCTGTAGTACAGGTTGGGCCGATTAAAAGAGGATTTGAATATTGTCGCTCTTTCTATTGCCAAATTTTTGAGAATGTCTTGTTGCACCTTGGGTGTGGCTGTAGCAGTGAGGCTAATAATAGGAAGTACGCCCAACGCTTGGTCCAATGACGTTCTTATTTTTCGGTATTCTGGCCTAAAGTCGTGTCCCCAGTCTGAGATGCAATGGGCTTCGTCCACAGCAATAAAGGAGATATGGGCTTGTTTTAAAAAAGCAAGCGTATCTTCTTTGATGAATGCCTCTGGAGACAAATAGAGCAGTTTCGTTTTTCCAGACAGTACGGCTGTCTTGATTTCATCGATGGCCTTTTTAGACAAGGTGGAGTTGACAAAAGCAGCATTGACACCCACTGAATGAAGTCGATCTACCTGATTTTTCATCAGCGCAATCAAAGGAGAAATCACAATAGCCATTCCTGCTTGCATCAAGGCAGGAATTTGATAGCATAGCGATTTACCACCTCCTGTAGGCATGATAACAAAAGTGTCTTTTCTTGCTAAAACATTAGTAATAATAGCTTCTTGCTCTTCTCTAAACTGATCATAGCTAAAAACTTGCTTTAGCTTTTCTCTGATGTCCTTTGTTGTAATTGCTGTCATAACCGGATTTCTTCACCTCTTTACAAAAGTTTTATCACACACTTTTGTCATCAAGATACGGAATATTTTGCTTTTCAGGTTTCTATGGCTGAGAATGAGGGGATAGTTACTAGCGCTATTTAAAACTTTTGTTGCCTTACATGTTCATACAGTACGATAGCAGCAGCCACCGAGACGTTCAGTGACGCAATAGGTCCCAGTATGGGTATATGTACGCTACTATCTGCCAATTTTAAGTGTTGGGGCGCAATTCCTCGGCCTTCGGCCCCTAGTATGATGGCTAAGGGTAAGTTCAAGTTGGTCTGGTAGATCGAGCTGGATGCTTGCTCGTGACAAGCAATGATTTGCAGACCACTCGCTTTCAGTTCTTCGATAGCTTTTGCTAGGCTTTCTACCCGGCATACGGGCAGGTGTGCCAAGGCCCCTGCCGAAGCTTTCATAGCTTCTCCACTTACGGAAGCACTCCCTTGGCTAGGAACGACAATAGCGTCTACACGTACGCAAGTGGCAGTACGCACGATAGCACCAAAATTCCTCACATCTGTGATCCCATCCAATAATAAGATCAATGGCACTTTTCCTCGCTCATAGCTTGCTTGTACCACATGGCTCAAAGACGCGAAAGCGATAGGAGCTAGATAGGCTACAACTCCCTGATGGTTTTTTGAGGTCAGTTTATTCAATTTGACTAATGGCACATAGCTGTAAGAAATTTCTCGTTGTCTTATCAGCGCTAGGAGCGCTTTGTGTGTTGGGCTACTAGCAGTTTTGGCAATAAAAACCTTATCAATAGTCCTACCTGCTACAACAGCCTCTATAGTAGCCCGAGCGCCCCAGATGCATGCTGGTTCGGTAACTTGTTTCATAGCAATAATGATCGTTATTGTGGATGTCTCGCAATAAGAGACTTATAAAAGAAGCTATACAATAGCGTTGGTGTCCTCTATTCAAAATTGTTAGACTTCCTCTGGATAAGGAATATACACGAAATGGGCGGAGCCCGTGTCTACCACGAGTAAACAACAAAACACATCTGGATCCTTATACGTACTCTGAAAAGAAGTTACTTTGTCCTGAGCAATTAGTCCCCATTGTATTAATCCATCTAGGTAAGCAGCATAATAGTTCCACTGGTTATCTATTTCTTCCTTTTCTATTAACAAAGTGCCCAACGTAAGGGGTACTCTCGAGGTAGGGAAGATGGGATAGTGATAGTGCTCTTGTTTTCTGATATGATAAGAGGCTTCTCTAAGCTTATCTGCAACTTTAGCAAAGTCACTAGAAACAATACCTAAATAGCGACTACTAGGAGAAAAATCATTATTCATTTACAGGTTCTGTTATTAGAAATCTGGATTGTTACAGAAAGGACACTTTTTCCTGATCCTGAATCCTCCCCACCCCAAGCTGGCGTCGTATGTCGTAGACGTACTGGTGGCGTTATCTATACTGTTGTAGCAGTTCCGGCAAATACATTTTTTACACTCACGGCATCTTACTATTGTACTGCTTTGGAGTGCACCTTCCGTGCAGCAAATGGGGCAGTCTCTTTCATCGTCAGATTGGGATACATCACTACGATTTTCACTTGTAGACGATGTTCTTGAGGTCTCAGTAAAGAATGTAGTGTAGCGGTCGCGGTTAATTCCTTCCTCACGCTCTGTGCTATAGTGCCATGGGCGATGGAGGGGCTGCCTATAAGGGTTCCAATAACGATCTGAAGGTCCTACATCGGGAGTTTAGCGTCCCGGTCTATACCTAGGTGCTTCCTGCTTACAGGCATCAGCATAATAGTCCTCATCACCATCTGGAATGATGACATTATCCGAACAACCCGTGAAGAGCAAAGTAAACAACAGTAAGGTGGCCTTGAATACGTTTTTGGTAACGCCGATAGCTTGCCGAATTCTCATGGTCAATGTACTCAATATCTATTTCTATTTTTCCTAAAAGTACAAGTGCATATGGATATATGCAATACGAGATCATTGTAAAATGAGATTACAGGCTCATTGAAGACCAGCGAAGCTATATTTTCGTGATAATACAAGATTTGTCTATCACAGCCCTTGTCCAGAACTACCTCGAGTCTAAACTGGGTTACACTACTACTTCCCTTATTGCGTATATCAAGGCTGCCTAACCAACAATGTAATATTTTCGACATGACTGGTATGTGGAAACATATCTATGGGTTGTGAGATGATTAGCTGATACTGCTCATTGAAGGGCGCAATGTCTCTAGCCTGCGTAGCAGGATTACAGCTTACGTAGACGATTCTTTTCGGGGCTATACGCAAAAGCTGCTTAACGACTTGAGGATGCATGCCTGCTCTTGGCGGATCAACGATGACAGCATGGGGCTGTCCATGCGTAGACAAGAATTGTGTATCAAGCAATGTCTCTACTGCCCCCGAGACAAAAGTGGCGTTGTCTATGTGGTTAAGGCTAGCATTGATTCGAGCGTCAGCGATGGCTTCTGCGGTTATATCAATACCCACTACATGGCGGGCGTACTGTGCGAGAAAGATAGCAATAGATCCTACTCCTGTGTATAGATCATAAAAGATTTCATCCTGGTGTGGGGCTGCTAGCTCCCGTATTTTTCTGTAGAGCACTTGCGTCTGTGCCGTGTTAGTCTGAAAGAATGACTTGGGGCCAATCTGGAACTGTAGCCCGTCTATATACTCTATGATATAAGGTCTTCCATAATACAGGTGTACTGGCAAATCATAAAAAGTCTCGTTCTTTTTGCTATTCACCACATACTGTAAAGAAGTAAGGCTAGGAAATTGTGTTTGTAGATGACGCATCACTTGTACAATCGGATCGGTCTCAGCTTGCCCAAATTGTACGATAACCATCACTTCTCCTGTCGAGGCGGTACGGATAATAAGGTTCCGGAGTAGTCCGCTGTTTTGGCGCAAGTCATAAAAGCTTAGTGCGTGTTTCTTAGCAAATTGTGCCACGGTTGTCCGGATAGCGTCAGAGGGAGCCGGCTGGAGGTAGCACTGTTCGATATCAACCACTCGATCAAAAGAACCTGGCTTGTGAAAGCCTAAAGCGCGTCGATCAAGCTGTTGATGACTTTCCATCTCCGCCGTTGACAGCCAGCGTTTGTTGGAGAATGTAAACTCTAGCTTATTTCGGTAGTATTCTGTGGGGCTGGCTGCGAGGATAGGAGCTACATGAGTCGCCTGCAGGCGACCTATGTGGGTCAGCTTCTCCAGCACCATTCGCTCCTTGGCTGCCAGTTGTTCTGCATAACTTACATGTTGCCACTGGCAGCCGCCACATACTCCAAAGTGTTGACAAATAGGTTTTACGCGTGCTTGTCCAACACAGTGCGTGTGAACGGGTACTGCCTCGACATAGTCTTTTTTCTTGCTGACGATTTTGAGATCTACTACGTCACCAGGTGCTACCTGTGTTACAAAAAGAACGAGATTGTCGACGCGGGCTACGCACCGCCCTTTTTCTACCATATTGCCTATAACAACCTTCTTGAGTATTTCTTTGGCGATATAAGCGGCCATAGGGCTACGTGTTGTACACTAGCTGATGCGTTGCTCTAGTTCAGTACGATAGTGTGCCCAATCTTCGATAGGCGTTTGTGCCACTCCTGATTCCATGGCTGCTTGTGCCACAGCAGTAGAGACAGTTGTTATCAGTCGCCGATCCATGGGCTTGGGTAGTAGGTAGTCTTTACCAAAAGCTAGGGTCTTGCTGTTGTAAGCTATCTTGACGGCTGCAGGAACAGGTTCTTTAGCCAGTGCAGCAATCGCTTTGACAGCAGCTAGCTTCATGGGCTCATTGATGGCGGCAGCACGTACGTCTAATGCACCTCGAAAGATATAAGGGAACCCCAGAACATTATTCACCTGGTTAGGGTAGTCCGATCTTCCCGTTGCCATGATGAGGTCATCTCGTGTAGCCATAGCCACATCATAAGCTATTTCTGGATTAGGATTGGCTAGAGCAAAGACAATAGGGTTCGAAGCCATAGACTTAAGGTGCGTAGGCGTTACTAAATTAGCCGTAGAAAGCCCTAAAAATACATCGGCTCCATGTAAGGCTTCAGTCAAGGTGTGTAAGGGACGATCTGTGGCAAAAGATTGCTTGTAAGCATTGATGTCTGTGCGGTCTTTGTGCACAACTCCCTTACTGTCACACATGATGATGTTTTCTTGCTTAACGCCTAAGGCCAGGTATAGCTGGGTACAAGCAATCGCCCCAGCCCCAGCGCCATTAACCACTAGCTGGATGCGCGCTATATCTTTGTTAGCTATTGCTAGTGCATTAAGCAGTGCTGCGCTTGATATAATGGCTGTGCCGTGCTGGTCATCATGCATAATAGGTATAGATAGTTGGTCCTTGAGCTTCTCTTCTATCTGAAAACATTCAGGTGCCTTGATATCCTCTAGGTTGATTCCCCCAAAGGTGGGTGCCAAAGCTTTGACTATTTCGATGACTGTCATTGGGTCAGTAGCATCTAACTCAATATCAAAAGCATCAATTCCTGCTAGCTTTTTGAGAAGAATAGCTTTCCCCTCCATGACAGGCTTAGCAGCTTCAGGCCCAATGTTACCTAGTCCTAACACAGCGGTACCATTAGAGATAACAGCAACAAGATTGCCCTTGGCTGTATAGTCAAATACTCTTTTATGGTCTTCGGCAATAGCTCTACAGGGCTCTGCTACCCCTGGAGAATACGCCAACGCCAAATCTTTTTGTGATTGTAGGGGCTTAGTAGGTCTAATACTCAGCTTACCCGCTGGTGCCTGTTGGTGATAATGAAGCGCTGCTTGTTTATCTTTCGAAGAAGTGTTCATAAACTATAAGGATTTAACTAGTTATCTAAGCTGTTACAAAATGGGCTTTACCCCCTTGCTTAGAAGCAATGGAAGCATTCTTTAGCAAGTCTTATAGCAGTCTTGCCATTATGAAACAGGGACCGGAAAGTGATGCAAGTCTAACGCTTTAAAATATATGATCACTGTTTGACAACAAAAATATTTATTTCAACGCCTACAAAGGTACTTTGAACTTGATTTTTCTTTGGAGGTCTTTGAATGACAACTTAAAGCGGGGTTCTGTATCTAACATGTCGTTGACAGCTTGTAACGCATGAATAACCGTGCTATGATCTCTACCGCCAAAATAATGGCCAATCGATTTTAAAGAATGATTGGTATACTTTTTAGCAAAATACATGGCGATCTGCCTAGCAGTTACGAGTTCTCTCTTTCTAGATTTACTTTGCAGGTCTTCGAGTGAGACGCTGTAATGGGCAGCAACTGCCTTCTGTATGTAGTCTATACTAACTTCTGTATGGGTCTCCTGTACGATGTTTTGCAATACTTGCTTGGCTAGTTTCAAATTAATCTCCTCCTTATTCAAGGAAGCGTGGGCAATCAAGGAGATCAGTACTCCTTCTAGTTCCCGAATATTAGTATCTACACTATGCGCAACATATTGAACTAGCTCATCTGTCATGTGAATCCCATCTGCTTCCATTTTACTTTGAATGATGGCCACTCTTGTTTCAAAGTCAGGCTGTTGTAAGTCGGCAGTCAATCCCCACTTAAATCTCGATAGCAGCCGCTCCTGCAGCCCTTTCAGCTCTCGGGGGGGGCAGTCGCTGGTCATAACGATTTGTTTGCCTGCTTGGTGCAAGTGGTTGAAGATGTGAAAAAATATCTCCTGCGTTTTTTCCTTACCTGTCAAAAACTGTACATCATCAATGATCAATAGGTCTGCTTGTAGATAGAAATGCGTAAAATCTTGCATACTATTATTGCGCAGTGCTTCTATGAATTGTGCGGTAAACTGCTCTGAAGAGACATATAAAACAAACTGTTTCGAAAACAAGGCTTTGATCTCGTTGCCTAGTGCTTGTACAATATGTGTCTTACCGAGACCTACACTTCCGTAGACCATGAAAGGGTTGAAAGAAGTTCCTCCGGGTCTTTTTGCAATGGCTTGTGCGGCGGATTTAGCAAGCTGGTTGCAAGACCCCTCTATGAAGGCATCAAAAGTGTAGTTAGGATTAAGATATGATGATTGGTTAGCAGTCCCTATATTTTTAAGCGTAAAGGGGTTCTTAAAACTAGTCTCAGAGATAGGCTGGTTGTGCTGCTGTTTATAAGTGGGAGCGTGTAGTGGTATTTTAATCGTAAAAGGCTTCTGGTGTGTGTCTCCCTGATCTACGATGATTGAGTATTCTAGTTTACCTTCAGTTCCTAGTTCTCTGCGAATGACTCGTTGCAGTAAAGACAGGTAGTGCTCTTCTAGCCATTCGTAAAAGAACTGACTAGGGACCTGTATAGTCAGCGTGTTGTTCTCTAATTTTACAGGAACAATGGGCTTGAACCATGTCTTGAAACTTTGTTCGTTGATCTGCTCTTGGATGAATCGAAGACAATTGTTCCAAATTATCTCACAGTCGCTATGCATGCTGTTATGTGCTTTATCTTTTGAGTAGTACTGGGCTTACCATAAGAAAAGTGGCATTGCTAATTTTTAATCGATAGTTTGTTACAGAGCAAATGCAACGAGCATTTGATTAATAAAATCATGATATGAAACGTTACCTTTTTAGCAATGCCAGAAAAGTTATGGTCTACATACCAGTCCGACTAAGCTACACGCTTATTGTTTAATAACTTCGAAATTAACCGCTTCAACTCAGCCGAGAAAGAGCATATAGGATAATATTTATTGATCTCCCTTGTTGCTATGTATAGGGCATTTTTAGTCAATTCTTTCGATCGCTGCCCCTAAGGCCCTAAGCCGTGTATCAATCTGCTCGTACCCTCGATCAATTTGGCTTATATTTTCGATAATGCTTATGCCTTTTGCAGATAGGGCAGCAATCAGAAGTGCAATTCCTGCTCTAATATCTGGAGAAGTCATCCTAGTGCCTCGGAGTGGATAGGCACGATTGAGGCCCGTTACACTCGCTCGGTGTGGGTCGCATAGTACGAGCTGTGCACCCATTTCAATGAGATGATCTACAAAAAATAGGCGACTTTCGAACATTTTTTGATGCATGAGTATGGTCCCTTGAGCTTGGGTGGCTACCACGAGCATAATGCTAATCAGGTCTGTTGGAAAACCTGGCCAGACTGCATCAGCGATAGTAGGAAGCGACCCGTCTAGGTCTTTTTCTATCTCATAATGCTCTTGGGGGTGTATGATGATGTCATTGTTTCTAATCTCTGGCACGATTCCCAGTTTTCTGAATCCCGCCAAAATAGGGCCTAGCTGGTTGGCACATGCATGCTTGATAGTCAAATTAGCCTTAGTTATTGCTGCTAGCCCTATAAAACTTCCGATTTCGATTATGTCGGGGAGTAGCGTGTGGGTAGTACCTTGCAGCTCCTGAACACCATGAATAGTAAGCAGGTTAGAGCCGATGCCTTCTATTTTGGCGCCCATTTGTACCAGCATATTACACAGCTGCTGGATGTAAGGTTCGCAAGCAGCGTTATATAGTATAGTTGTACCTTGGGCAAGGCTAGCAGCCATAATCAGGTTGGCCGTTCCGGTCACAGATGCTTCATCTAATAAAATATAGCTGCCTTTCAGTCTTGAAGCCTCTACTGAGTAGGTATTTTCTTTGTCATTGTAAGAGAATTTAGCACCTAGCTTTAGCATACCTATGAAGTGGGTGTCTAGCCGCCGCCTTCCTATTCTATCTCCGCCCGGTTTGGGTATTGTCACTCTGCCGAAGCGGGCAAGAAGTGGCCCCATAAGCATAATACCGCCCCTAATATTGGTAGCATGCTCTTTAAACATCTCGGTATTTGTAGCTGCTGTATTAAGTTGCGAAGCATCGCAGTGATACGTTCCCTTTGTTGGGTTTGTTATGCGGACACCCAGCATCCTGAGTAGTGCTATTAGTCTTTGTACGTCAATGATATCAGGGACATTACGAATGGTGACTGGGGAGGAGGTCAATAGTACAGCACAAAACACTTGTAAGGCTTCATTCTTAGCGCCTTGTGGTATGATAGCCCCCTGAAGTGGCTTCCCTCCTTGAATGACAAATGTACTCACAAGGTTTTTTGCCTCTTTTCTGTATTTCTGATTGCTTTGGGGCTTCTGCTTTTCTTGCGGTATGTTGTAGAAAATATAGGATGCATTTTGAGCTTCTCAAGATCGACCGTAAGCCTGTTGCCAGCTATCTTCTGGATGTTGGCAAGCAGTGTACCACAGTCTATGTTGTCATTATTCCACTCATTACTGAAATTCTTCATCAGCTTAACAATATCGACTACCATTTGTTCTTGTACTTCCTGAGCTTCTATATCAATGGCTTTCTGGATGAGGCGTTCTATGTTACGACCATAGTTCTTGAACTTGATGGGCTTGCTGCTGTACGCCGGCCGTTGCGGCTTTTTATGAAGTACGGCTTTTTCTGGTATCGGATACGGGCTATCCACATCTAGTGTGTAGTTAGAGATGGTGAACAAGTTGTCCCAATGTCTTTGGATATTTTCTGCGTTGTGTCTACTACTGATGTCTAGTGTAGTCATCAATTGTAGAACACTATGGGCATACTGCGTCCTCTCGGCTTTGTCGTTAATGGTGCTAATAGCCTCCACAAGCTTCTGTATATTTCTTCCATATTCTTTTAAGATAAGTGGCTTTCGGGTGGCATTGTAGTCGTACATACAGGTAGTTTATGATATTAAAAAGGTTACAATTGTGTGTCTCGTCTAGAAGCATATGAGGATTAGACATAAGTCATTTTGAATCTTACAAGGAATCATATAATCATTATGACAGATGGCTATTCTTTGTTGTACTCAGTATTTATTCACGTACTATTTTATAGGTGGTTGGATATTATGATTATGAAACGCACAGAATGAAGCTTTTCTCTTATCTACCCCCTCTGATAAATGATTGATTCTTGCTTGCAAGTCGGATGAGATCTCCTGCCAATCGGTTATCGTGGGTATGTATTCCCTATCTCTGCTCAAGGATAGCTTTTCTAATGACTGAATTACAAATTCTATTTTATCCAGTGCATTATTGGCAACCTTTTTCACAAAATTTCGATCCAGACTATCCAATTCTGCAATGACCTCTTTATGACAATAAGGCATATACAATGTTTGTTCCGTTGGAAAGTGCCTATACACGCTGTTATCGATGATAACTACCTTGCACATTTCGCTCCTTCCATCCTCGGGGTCAGTTCCTTGTTTGTCAGAGGCATTTTGTCTTTTTACGTCTAGAAAATTGAGTGTTATTGAGCTGCAGAGGCTTGTCTTGAGACCCTACGTCAAGAATTTTTACTGCAGTATCGCCAATATACATGAAAGGCTTTTGCGTCAGTAACCCCCCGAAATCATTCACTCGCAAAACTTCTGATGGTTCCAGATTCACAATGCATTCATTATCAATCAGTACGGGGTTGCCGTTGTCATCTATGCTAATATTCCCTATTCTTAAATCCCACTGCCCCATGATGAAGCAGAATGCTTTAGCAAGTTGCAGCTTATAATTCCAAGTATGACCCGTCAGCCCCTCACATTCCTGTGATAGATTATGCAATAAGGGTTTTGCAGTACCCAACCTTATCCCATGCGTATCTCGGAGCAATATAAGTTGTGTTTCAGGTACTAAGTCAAGCCCCAATCTTTGGGACAATTCGTAAGCTAATAGTTCTCCTAGAATACTACGCCAACTATGTTGATATTTATTATTGCCGCTCGCTCCTGAAATAGGTTCTGTTTTTATCACCCACTTTTCTGATGGTTGATGCACATCGTTCCGTTGTACCTCAACGATATGTATCTCCGACGAATGGGCATCATCACACTCTCCCTTTTGGCTCAGGTAAGCCTGCATATTCTGTTGCCAGAATGGTTGTTTGCGTGGCAAGTTGCCAATGCGTAATGTATGCTTGTGATTCCGATAGAAACGCCAATCCATTGAGATATTCTATAGTATCCTCGTAATTTTGTGCCCTGGGAGACATTATTGAGATTGTTTCGTCTACTAGAACTCCTGTACGCTCTACAAAGAAAATTTCCACATTGGGTCGTGGTTGAGCCAACTTTGCAGCTATTTCCGAATAGGCTTCAGCCGAAGGTACAGTGCAAGATTCACTTTGAAGCCATTTTGCTAATCTTGTAGCATCAGCCTGGTCACTGGCATGCTGTCTTATTACCGAAGTGGGCGACTCGAGCGCGCGCATACCACGATATCCCACGCTCGGCCTCCCCGCTATTATGGGAGAGAATAGACTGTCTAGTGGATTGTCCCTCTCTATGGCACACCCATCTAATTCAAAGCGCGGCTGTGTATTAACTTCTTCTAGGGTATCTTCTGCTATTGGTATTGTCCTCATGCCCCCTACCGTATCCGATATGTAATCACTTCCTGGACTGTTGATACCCGATAAGAAGGATAGTCCCTTTTCTATTTCACCTTCGGCTTCTTGTGTCATAGGGCATAGTGCCGATAGGTTGCAGGAAGTGTATATACTTGATTGAGTAATGAAAAATAACATAAACCCTATCCACGAGTTTCGTGGATAGGAGTCAAGTTTATTCTTATTTATCTGCATCTCTCGTTTCAGCGTATGCTTACTCTTGTGCGCTTGTAAAGTAGATATACCTATTACATTTAGATTATGATCAGCTCCAGGCTACATCGGATGGAAAAACCCAGGTATTTTTAACTTTCTTTAATACGGAGTCGAGCAAAGCTAAGCAACAAAGTCTTTTCGCCGAAATTAATAAAATCGATCGTGGCTTTACGAGCAGCACCTGATGTATCTATCTGGCGTACAGTCCCCATACCGAATTTAGGATGCTCTACTTGCATGCCTACCTCGAGATGGGTTACATCGCTGGGGCGAAAGTCAGTGGGCACCACAGGATGTTGCTGTTGTTGTGTACTAGGGAAAATCCTTCTCACCAATCGATGGGCATAGCTAGGGTGATCCGTACTTTGAGAAAGCTGCTCACCACTAAATTGTAAGTAAGCTGGGTCAATTTCTGCGATGAAGCGGCTAGGTTCGCAGTGCTTAAGACGGCCAAAGCGATATCTGCTCAAAGCATAAGACAAAAAAATCTTTTGTTGGGCACGAGTCACAGCCACGTAAAAAAGGCGACGTTCTTCCTCCAGATCAGCCTGACTCTCTAGCATCATCTGTGAGGGAAACAGTTCTTCTTCCATGCCTACAACGTAGACATGCACAAACTCGAGCCCTTTGGCAGTATGGATAGTCATCAGGGTAATTTTGTCTGTAGACTCCGGGTCTGCTTCGTCGGCATTGGTGAGTAGCGCTACTTCTTGCAAAAAAGCTGCCAAACTTACGTCTTCATTATCAGGATTGACAGTGAATTCCTTGATCCCATTCAAAAGCTCCTGTACATTTTCGTATCTTCCTAATCCTTCCACAGTTTTATCTGCATACAGCTCTTTGAGCAGCCCAGAGCGTTTGGCCATGTGGCTAGCCACATCATATGCATCTTTTTGGGGTAAGTCTGTAGCAATGTGCTGAATCATGGTGGCAAATTCTTCAATGCTATTACCTATCCGCCCCCCTAAAAAGCTGGATGCGTTGCATACGACTTCCCAGAGAGGGATGGAATGATCTGTGGCTGCTACCACCATTTTATCGATACTACCCATGCCAATTCCCCTTTTAGGTAGGTTGATGACACGCTTTAGGGCTGATTCGTCATTGGGATTGATCAACAAGCGCAGGTAAGCCAACAGGTCTTTGATCTCTTTTCTTTGGTAAAAAGACATACCCCCAACGATACGATAAGACAAATTCATTTTTCGTAACGCCTCCTCAATAGCCCTAGATTGACTGTTAGTGCGGTAGAGTATGGCAAAATTTTTGTTATCAAGTTTTTGGTTGGCCCTTGCTTCAAAGATAGAAGCAGCTACCAACCGCCCTTCTTCGGCATCAGTAGCAGCTCGAATGAGTCCTAAAGGCTCACCTATGGTATTGTCTGTCCAGACCTTCTTCTTCAACTGTCCTTTATTATGACTAATGATAGAGTTGGCGGCAGAGACAATATTTTGTGTAGAGCGATAATTCTGCTCTAGCTTAATAACGCTTAACGTAGCATAATCTTTCTCAAAATTGAGAATATTGCGTATATCAGCGCCCCGAAATGCATAAATACTCTGGGCATCATCGCCTACAACACAGATGTTTTTGTGCTGCATAGCGAGGTCTTTGACGATGGTGTACTGCACTAAATTAGTGTCTTGGAACTCGTCGATGAGTATGTAACGAAAATACTCTTGGTATTTGTGGCGTACTTCTAGATGTTGATTGAGAAGCTGGTAAGTATTGAGAAGTAAGTCGTCGAAGTCCATAGCCCCCGCTTTGAAGCATCGATCGGCATACCTTAAAAATATTTCGCCCATGCGAGGTTTTCGAACACGCTCATCTTCTGCTTGGTACAGAGCGCTCTCGGCATATGCATGTGCTGTAATCAAGCGATTCTTGGCACCAGAAATGCGGGCAAGCACCACATTGGTCTTGTATACCTTGTCGTCTAAATTCATTTCTTTGATGATCGATCGAAGTAAGGACTTACTGTCGTCAGTATCGTAGATAGTGAAGTGGTGTGGGTAGCCCGAGCGAACTGCTTCTTGGCGTAATATTCTCGCAAAGATACTATGAAAAGTTCCCAGCCAGAGATTCTTGGCAGCCGGACCAATCATCTTCTCTATACGTTGCCGCATTTCCTTCGCGGCTTTGTTAGTAAAGGTTAAGGCCAGGATATTAAAGGGGCTTATGCGTATTTCTTTCAATAGGTAGGCAATGCGGTGTGTCAGGACGCTAGTCTTACCGGAACCAGCCCCTGCAATGATCATGTAAGGCCCTTCTGTACTGGTAACGGCTTCTTGTTGTGCTTTGTTGAGATGAGACAAGTCCATAGGGCTACTGCATAACTTGCTAGCGAGTTTCTAACGCTTGCTTACAAAGGCACTATCAGTGCATCTGGAGAAACAAAAAATAGTAAAACACTCGCTGACGATTTGTTGAGTACCTACTACTCAATCAGCAGAGCATTCAATAAAACTTGTATCTATTGTCCTTGATTGGAGTCAGTGTTTCTAACGCCTGAAGGATTTCGTAAGATTGTTTTATTTTTGTCAACTGCCTCAAATTTTGTTGGCGGATTCCTAAATCTTTTGGTGCAGCTACGTCATTTTTAGCAACTATTTCTACAACCAAAACCCCATTATCATCCGCTACTGTAGCTGGTGCTTGGGGTGAAAGGGAAAAAGCTGTGCCTACTACCTTCCTTGCCATACCTGCCTGGGGGAGTGTGTCGTCCTCAAACCGTAGGTGCTCTACTTCTAAGAGCTGGGCTTCTTGGCCATATTGAATAGCTAATTCCTCTAGCGTCATACTGCCGAGTTGCTGTAACTTAGTTAGGATGGCATCAGCTTTCTTTTGGTCCCCTACCTTGAGGGCAATTTCGTCACGTACTTGTGCCAGTGGTGCCGTGCCCGGAGGTACATGCTGGGTCATGACAGCTACTACATACGCACTATCTAGTTCGAATACAGGTGATACTTGGTCTAGAGTAGCCTCGTTGTAAAGCCACCGAACCAATTCTCTAGCCTGGTTGAGGGCCCCTACTTGTACGTCATTTTTACCTACACGGGCTTCTTGCAGCTGTAGTCCTTCTTGCCTCGCGTATTGCTCTAGTCGTGTTGCACTTTTGGCAGTACTAACACAGAAATCCGCTTTCCTAAATACTTGATCTCGAGTCTGGTCACCCGGCACCAATTGTTTCTCAATGACCGCTACTTCATACGGCTCAGGTGATTTCTCATTGATGGCTACTACTTTGTAAAGCTTGTACATATTTCCTTCTTGGATAGGACCTATGACCATTCCTTTTTTTAGCAGGTGCTTTTGTGCTGCTAGTACACTGGGAAGTTGCTGGGAAGTACCCTTGAAATAAGACGATAACGGTTCTCCATCGGTGTTGATTTTAGCAAAGAAGCGATCATCTTTAGCTTGAGCAAAAGACACTTTTAGCGCTTGCAACGCTTGTTGGAGATCTTGCTCATCTTTCTTGGTGGGAACAATAGGGAAGGACACATATTGTACGCTTCTACTTTCCGTTACCTGGTAAGCATCTTTATGTGCTGCGAGGTAGTCTTTAAGTACCTTATCCGTCATAGGTACTGAATCATCTCGATAGGTGTGGTAGGGTATGTAGAGGTACTTAAGGTGCAGGGTATTTCGTGTTGCATCGTGCTGGGCTTGTAGCTCTAAATCAGTGACCCATGCACTTTGCACCATCAGCTGGGTATATTTCTCACGTTGCCTCAACGCGGCCATATCGCGCTCAAATTGACGCCATGGTGCTTGTTGCGCTTCAGGCATTTGTGCCAACTTCTGGAGATAGCTGATAAGTTGCTTCTTGTCAAATTGATTGGTTTGAGGATCTCGAAAAGCTAGTTGCAACTCTGGATGAATATGCTCCCCTTGGACCATATCTACCAGCTCATCTTCGCTGATTGCCAGTCCCAATACATCACACTCTTCTTGATAGCTGAGTTGTGTGATAAGCTGTTGCCAGGCCTGGTCTCTGATGAAAGCTTCTTGCAGACTTGTACTAGGTGGATTTTGGCGACGTAATTGCTCTACCCGTGCTTGGTACGTTGGGAGCGCAATTTTCTGCCCGGCTATTTCTCCTACCTCACGTTTGTGCCTGCCGGATACTATAGCGCTCAGCTGTATCACATCGCCACCAATGAGTAGTACTATGAGTCCAATGGCCACAATGCCTGCTAGTAACCCTGAATGCTTGCGTATTGTACGGGTGAGTGCCATAACTGAATGCTTTACTTCCAGGTACAAAAGTACACATTTACAATTTTATGTGAGCCGTAATAGAGGTGTTTAGTCTCTACGCTAAAAAGCTCGCTACTACAACCACAGTGCATACCCATGATCGCTAGAGATATATGCGTGTATTATAACAGACGTGCGATACTCACTCGGGATAGTAAATCCATTCGGTTCAGGGTCTTTCGGACCTGTTTGAGATCATTAAAATTCCATTTATTTACCACAATACCATCACTGAGTAGTAGCAAGCCCAGCTCCGCTCGTAGCATTGTTCTGAGCAGCAAGGGATGCGCTGTGTAGATGGGTAGTGCAAGGGTTTTAGCTGCTTCTTTCTCTTGGTTGCTAGGGACAAGAAGTATGGGCTGAAGTGCTTTCTTTAATGACCGAATTAATGCATACAGATTTTGTAGCGTACGAGTAGTGAGAGTGGCAGGGTATTGACTGATGATGAGCAGTTTGTGGCCAGTGAGTAGGGTTGGTGTGCACTTCTTTTTCCCTTGCCAGATACTGAGCGGGTTGGCAGCGTATGTTTCTTGATGGGTAAATGACAGTACTGACATGAACTGCCACGACGACACTTTCGGGTGGTACCTAGATTCTTGCACTTTGCTTCTTGCTGCCATATCCCCATAACGAAAGGGCAAACGCAGTTGCACTAACTCTTTCAAATCGCTCTCTATCCCGTAAGGCAGGAAATCTAACAATGGCAAATGCTTAAGAGTATATCTACTCAGCCCTAAGGAAGATAATAGGGCTACTACCATACCGTAGTGACTGTTGAGGCCAGTAGGGACATCATTTGCTTGCCAACAGAGCCCTCCTAGTATGCAAAGTAGCACAACACTTTTTAGAAACGACTGCCAAGGTGTCAATACTAACGCATCGCCAAAGCAACCGCAGCTGGCCATACGCCTTGAAAGCGCTGTATAAAGCGTTAGTAAAGTGAAGAAAAACGTAAGCAACAGCAAGGTCCAAAGGGTCCAGAAGTATTGCCAACGGACGAGCATAGCAACCCCTAAGACTACCTCCAGGGTAGCGATACCTATTGCCAGTGCTAGGGTATAAGGGACCAAAAGACGTATACGGGCAGTAAGCTGACTAACCAAGAGATGCAAGTACTCTTCTATTTTATAAGCAAAGCCACGGGGATCATTGAGTTTAGCCACGCCAGAGAGCAAGAAAGTAGTGCCTACGCCAGCGATAGCCAATAAGTCAATGTCTTGATTCATGGTCTAGTTTGATCAGTGCAAAAGCAGCATAGTTGATAATATCTCGGTAGTTAGCTTCTACGCCTTCAGAAATGAGCGTAGCTCCTTGGTTGTCTTCAATACGCTTAATGCGCAACAGCTTCATCAAGATAATGTCGTTAATAGAGCTGAAGCGCATCGCCCGCCAAGCTTCCTGATAGTCATGATTTTTGTTGTTGAGTAGCGCAGCTGTAGTAGCGATGATCTTGTCGTACAAGGGAGCTAGCTCGTCGTAGGTTAGTTCTAGGTCTTGGCGATCTTGTAGGGCTATTTGCATCAGCGCCATGACGCTGTAGTTAACAATACCAATCAGCTCTGTGGCAATTCCTTCGTCTACAAGTTGTGTGGGCTGCTCTTGGATACTTCTAATACGCTGCGCCTTGATCATGATTTGATCGGTCATAGAAGGTAGGCGCAGGATGCGCCAAGCAGTACCGTAGTCTTTGGTTTTTTTTTCAAAAACAGACCGACAGGTTTTAATAACGGCGTTGTATTGAGATAAGGTATGGGTATACACAGCAAGCGATTGTGTTCGGAACTTCGGCAAGATACTTGTTTTCTTAGAAAATTGCCCATAAGGCGCCTAAGTTAAGTTTGTATTTTGGTAATAGTACTTGCTGCCGAGAAAACGGCTACCACGCAACCAACAGTTTGTACACCAGGCGACTAGTACTTTATAGGATCAAGATACCAGCAATAACAAGATTTTCGCTTATTTAAGTTAACTTAGAAGCGTAAGGCATGCTTGCCTACCGCCGTATTTCATATAAGCTAGATCGAAAGAGTCTTTAAAATAAGAAGAGCAACGCGCAAGAAGTTGCCTGATAGAAAGATGTATAGATGACCTGCTCTTGGCAGGTGTTACATTCTATAAATTGTTGTCTGGTCACAGTTTTCTTTAATCATAATACGCATTGCTCTTCTTATTTGACATAGGGACGCTTGATGTCAGGCTCACAGATATTGTCGACCTACTTTTAGTCAGCTTACTGCTATATCGGATTTACAAACTGATAGCAGGTAGTATGACTGTAAAGATTTTTATAGGCTTTCTATTGTTATCGCTAACCTACCTTATCGTCAGGTTGGCTGGAATGCTCCTGGCGACCGCTATCTTGGGTAAGTTCATGGAAGTCGGTGCCTTGGCCATTGTTATTCTCTTTCAGCAAGAGATTCGAAGGTTCCTTTTTTGGATTGGTGGGACTACTACCTTGAGCAGTCACGAACTGCTAGGTCGGCTTCTTGGCAAGAAAAAGAGGGGTAAGCCAGGAGTAGACATTACCCCTATTGTAGAAGCAGCTAAGGCTTTGGCAGGAAGTAACACAGGGGCACTCATAGTTCTTTCTAAGACAGATGGTCTCAAATTTTACAAAGAATCTGGAGATCTTATCGATGCAGTAGTATCTAAACGTCTTTTATTGGCCATCTTTAGTCGCCAGAGCCCACTGCACGATGGGGGTGTTATCATCTACAACAACAAAATTACAACTGCTCGGAGCATTCTACCGGTAACAGAGCGCCGAGACTTACCTCCACAGTTCGGATTAAGGCATCGGGCTGCCATTGGGATGACAGAAGTAACAGATACCTTGGTTTTGGCGATCTCGGAGGAGACAGGTCAAATCTCTGTGGCGCGAAATGGCACACTGGAGCATAATCTTTCGGTCCAAGAGACAAGGGCAGCGATCAACGCCTATCTACATAGCAGTCACAAGTATTAACTGGCGGTGGTGCTTCTACAGTAAGTGGCCGTTGCCCTCAAGCGTCTTTGTGCAGTGTTTTATATTGTTACTTTTGCAAGATTCAAGCAGTTCTTATGATGAGAAAGATACAATTTAGGCAAGCCTTAGGAGAGGCAATGAGCGAGGAGATGCGACGAGATAGAAATATCTTTCTGATGGGTGAGGAAGTAGCCGAATATAACGGAGCTTACAAAGTCAGTCAGGGAATGCTTGACGAGTTTGGTCCTGATAGGGTTATCGATACCCCTATTTCCGAACTTGGCTTTGCTGGACTAGGTATTGGCGCAGCGATGAATGGGCTGAGGCCTATCATTGAATTCATGACTTTCAACTTTTCACTGGTGGCTATCGACCAAGTCGTTAATTCTGCTGCCAAGATGATGTCCATGTCTGGTGGGCAGTTTCCTGTGCCTATGGTATTTCGTGGTCCTACTGGCAATGCAGGTATGCTGAGCTCCCAACACTCTCAGAGTTTCGAAAACTGGTATGCCAACTGTCCTGGCCTCAAAGTTGTTGTTCCGTCTACTCCCTACGATGCTAAAGGGCTCCTCAAAGCCGCTATTCGCGATGACGATCCAATTATTTTCATGGAGTCTGAGCTGATGTATGGCGATAAGGGCGAGGTACCGGAAGGTGAGTACTTATTACCTATTGGCAAAGCAATAGTAGCGCAAGAAGGCAAAGATGCCACACTCGTCTCCTTTGGGAAAATGATGAAAATAGCCTGGGAAGCTGCCCAAGCTATGCAAGAACAAGGTATATCGGTGGAGCTAGTCGATATGCGAACAGTACGCCCCCTGGACTTAACTACTGTCATACAGTCTGTAAAAAAGACGCACCGTCTTGTCATTGTCGAAGAGGCCTGGCCATTAGGCTCCATTGCCTCAGAGATTGCCTATCAAGTGCAAAAGCATACCTTCGATTATCTCGACGCTCCCATTCAGAAAATCAATAGCGAAGATGTACCCCTACCTTATGCCTCTACCCTGATTGAAGAAGTATTGCCCAATACTGGAAAGGTCGTACGTGCATTAAATGCCGTACTCTATCGCTAATTGCTGTAGTGCTGGTTGTGTATCCAGAAATTTCTGTTGTCTCGTGCTTACTACACAGGCTTTTTCAAATTGTACGGAACTTCTCAAGCATGCAAAGGTCGTGCGATAGAGTATTAGATTACTGTGGACCATACATGCATGCCACCTACATGCAACGGAGCTTAGATAAGGGCCTTGCGTTTTAGAACGGTCTCTACAAACTTGATTTCGTGCTTACTATTGAAAATTTTGTAGGGAAGATGGATGATATGGGCCTTGGATATAATCAATAAAAAATAATCTTTGCCTTGTGTGGCTCTTTTTACTTGCTCCCAGCCAATAGGCATGCCTTGTTTAGAGGTCAGTTGCATGATAATCTGTTGGCTGGATATTTCGTAGCGCAAACGTTCAAAGAGCGGCTGATTTTGTTCTAAGTAGGTAATGCCGTAGAACTGGATAAACCAAAACAGGAAGTAAAGCAATAATCCTATACTGGCTCCTAGAACAAACCAAATAGATCTGACAAAAAAAGTCCCACTCATAATGGCCGTAGCAATAAGAAATACCCACCATTGTTCTCTAATGATGTTCCTGAGTCCGAGTTGTATGTAGGTATTGGTAGTTAGTTTGTACTTCTTGGTTCTGACAATCATAGTTGCTCATTTAATTAATGTCTCTCTTGACACTTGCGTTCCGTGGCTCACAGCCGGCTCTTTGTGTTTCAGAATCTCTAATTTAGTGTATTTATCGAATTTTAGGAAAAAAATGCCATTGCTACCTTCTTAAGGACTGTTATTGAAGTAAGACGATAGTGATAGAACGTAACTTTACGCTAAAGCCTCACAATATTGGCTCTATTGGCATTATTCTCTAAATTTGTGTACGTTACTGAATTCTTATGTTATCGGCTGCAATGTACTATGTATACTTTTACTTTTATTAGAGGAATAGGGGGTGGAGAATTGCTCCTCATTTTCTTAGTCTTTCTCGTCCTGTTTGGTACTAAGCGGATCCCCGAGCTTGCTAGGGGACTTGGGAGAGGTATCCGTGAGTTTAGGAATGCTGCCAAAGAGGTCCAAGAAGATCTGGAAGATCGGCCTAGTGAAAAAAAGGATAAATAATTTGAACGAACTCCTTCCTTTTTCTCAACTACAGGCGTTACTGCAACGAGGAGATATTACTTGTCAGGATATCGTCGAACAATGTTTGCATAACATCACCCAAGGAGCTCATCTCAACGCCTTTTTGCGTGTCTATGCTGAAGAAGCCAAGCAAAACGCTACTTCTATAGATCAAAAGTGTCGAGAATCCTCTCCGTTACCGCTCACTGGCCTCATTGTAGGGCTCAAAGACTTGCTATGCTACCAGGATCATCCTGTACAAGCAGCAAGTAAGATTCTAGAAGGATTTATCTCGCAGTTCAGTGCTACAGCAGTACAGCGACTTGTAGCTAAAGATGCTATCGTTATTGGCCACCAGAATTGTGATCAGTTTGGCATGGGCTCTTCTAATGAAAACTCTGCCTTTGGTCCGGTACGCAATGCACTGGACGCGACCAGGGTCGCTGGTGGTTCCTCTGGTGGATCGGCTGTAGCAGTGCAAGCCCACATGTGCCATGTATCACTGGGTACCGACACAGGAGGCTCTGTTAGGCAGCCCGCTGCCTTTTGTGGATTAGTCGGACTCAAGCCTACCTATGGTAGAATTTCCCGCCATGGGCTAATCGCTTATGCCTCTTCCTTTGACACTATTGGTATCTTGGCACAAGATGTTCAAGCTTGCGCTACTGTTTTAGAGACAATCGCAGGCCCCGATGCTTTTGATGGTACTGTATCTCAACGGCCTGTACCTACTTACACCAAACTGCTATCGTTACATGGTAAAGTCAAAGTAGCCTACCTACCTACCACGTTAACGCATGCTGCTCTGCAACCATCGATCAGAAAGAAAACCCAGGCGGCACTCGATAAGCTGCGTCAGGATGGGCATCAGGTGGAGGCTGTGGACTTTTCACTACTGGCGTATGCGTTGCCTGCCTACTATGTCTTGGTCAATGCTGAAGCTAGTTCCAACCTGGCGCGCTTTGATGGTGTGCGATATGGCTACCGGAACGCTGAAGGCACTGCTGTAGCAGATATGTACCGTAAAACACGTACCCAAGGTTTTGGTCAAGAAGTACAGCGGAGAATACTGACAGGAACTTTTGTGTTAAGTGCTGACTACTATGATGCCTGGTATATAAAAGCACAAAAAGTAAGAAGACTGATTAAGGAACAGCTGGAAGTTATTTTGGCTGATTACGACTTCATCGTACTGCCTACTACTCCTACTACAGCTTTCAAGATTGGCGAATATACTCAGGATCCGCTGTCTATGTATCTGGCAGATCTGTACACGGTTATAGCATCCCTTGCTGGCGTACCTGCTATTTCTATTCCTAATGGTACTGACAGCCAGGGTTTGCCTATCGGATTACAAGCGATAGCCCCTGCTTTTGGGGAGGCTAAGTTGTTGGCTTTTTCTAATTACTTCGCTGCGTTGGTCAAAGATGCGTGACAATTGCATACCGCTGTCCGTTTCTATAAAACCTGGGTGCACCATATAGCTATTTTCTCAGCGAAACTGGATAGCCCGGATCGGCCTGGTTCTGGAAATTATCGCAATAGAGACGATCGACACGATAGTTATCGTCATCAGAATAAGAAGATTGAGGCCCAAGATTGCACTCCAATCCCAAGTAATCGGCATATAATTGATGTAATAGTAGGTAGGATCTAGCGAGATGAGTCTGCTATACCACTGCAGTGCACATAGCCCTATACCCACTAAATTGCCCCAAAATATTCCCTGACCCACGGTGTACAGACTATTCCAAAGCATGACGCGCCGTATCTGCCTATGAGAAGCGCCTAGGAGCTTCAAGATCCCCATCATCGATGTTCTCTCCATCATCTGAATGAGCGTTATGGCAGTCAAGTTGGACACAACAACAAGTATGATAAGAACCATAAATATCAGTGCGTTTTTCCGTATAATGGATAACCAGTCGAAAATAGCAGCATACTTACTGGCTGTTGTCTTGACTTCCCAACCACGGTCCAGCCAGGCCGATAGCTGGTCGACCGCTTCCTGTGTTTGCTGAAGGTTATGCAAAAAAATCTCATAGCCCCCTACTAGGTTGCTGGGCCAGTTGTTGAGTCTTTGAATAAGTCTTAAATCGCAAAAGGCTAGCTTTTCGTCTAATTCTGCAATATGCGTGTTATATAGCCCCACCACGCGAAGCTTCCTATATCGGGGAGGGTATTGTACTATACAGGCAATGACTTCCTCACCTACTTGCACACGTAGTCTATTGGCTGTTTGTGTACTTAGCACAATACTATGATGATAATCGTGATGGGTTAAATCAATAAATTGGCCTGCGGTTAAGTAAGCGATTAGGTTGTCGTGCGTTGCTTCAGGGTCTAAGCCTTTGCACACAACGCCTTCCACATCGTCTTCTGTCTTGAGCAACAAAGTCTTATAACCAAAAGTTTTGGCAGCTTTGATAGTACTGGAGGGAGCTTGCCTCAATTCTTCTAGCCTGTATTTCTCTAGCGAAGCCTCTTCATAAGACCTGTTTGGGGGGTATGGGGTCACTTGTAAGTGGCCACTAAAGCTAGTTAGCTTTAGCTCAATATTCTTCTGAAATCCCTGCATGGTCAAGAAAGTAATGAGCGTAGTGGCGAGACCTAGCGCTACACTAATGATTCCTATTTTGCCAACAATTTGGGTAAAAGCCTCCTTGGGCGCTTTGTAGAGACGGCGAGCAATGATATAAGAGGTATATAGTCGCAATGTTGCTTGTTAAGTTTAGAAGGTCTACCTCGAATATGTGCACAGCAAATTACACAACTCCCCCTTAACTGTGTCTATCTACTATCTATTTCCTTGGTCGGCAAGGCCTACTCTTTATCCTTGTAGTACAGAAAGGAGAACAAACAAAAATCAGTCGCTGCGATTCTTCCAGCTAAAATTCTTGTTTCCGGGGTAGAACACCTACATTAGATTTCTTAACACGCGCTCCACCAAGGCGGCTACTTCTTGCGGTACGTATATGTGATTCCCGTTTAAGGGCCCGCCTAGGGGATTGTGTATCTCTCTTGGCTGGTCGCATCAGGCGCCAAGAAAGGCACTGTCTGAGCACACCTCCGTCCGGTGTGCGAGGTATCGTCTCGCCGGAAGGGTTTGCCCTCACCGGCGAGGCGATCCTCATTTTCTGCAAAGTTCTGGAGGGGAATTACACTTTTCTTGCGTTTTTTGCTAGTCTTTTTTAGATAAAATTTGGGTAAAAATCTTACTGCACACGTTATCATTGATGAAAAATCCCTTTCTTAAGGGGCAACTACCTAGTTTATTCTTCATTATGAGTCTGCTTTAGGGTGATATAGAATTCTCACTTTTGGGGGGACCAAAATTCGGGGAGAAGGCCAATCGCAACAAGGGCCTTATGTGCTTTGGTTGAGTAACGCTTTCAATTCACTCAGTTTAAGTAATGCTTCCACAGGCGACAGGGTGTTTATATCTAGTGTATTGATAAGCTGCTTGATTTTAGTCAACGAAGGGTCAGCCTCAAAGAAGGAGAGTTGATAGTTGTCTGCAGGAATATCCTGTATCTTCTTCTGATACTGTTGGCGCGATTTATCTTGCTCTAGATAGCGCATGAGCTCATGAGCACGGCGCACTACCTGTACGGGCATACCGGCCATCTGGGCCACATGAATACCAAAGCTGTGCGCGCTGCCTCCTGCTCTAAGCTGGCGCAAAAAGAGCACCTTGTTATTGACCTCTTTGACGGCAACATTAAAATTTTTTACTCGGGCTAGCTCGTCTTCCAGTTGATTGAGTTCATGATAATGAGTGGCAAATAGTGTCTTGGCGCAGCATTTAGGATGATTGTGCAAGTATTCTACAATAGCCCAAGCAATCGATATGCCATCATAGGTACTTGTACCGCGACCAATTTCATCCATGAGAATCAAACTTCGATCGCTCAGATTGTGCATGATACTAGCCGTTTCAGTCATCTCCATCATAAAGGTCGATTCTCCTCCAGCCAGGTTATCTGAAGCACCCACACGGGTAAAAATCTTATCTACTAGGCCAATAGTAGCGCTTTCAGCAGGAACAAAAGCACCTATCTGCGCCATAAGAACAATCAAGGCAACCTGTCGGAGCAACGCTGACTTACCCGCCATATTCGGACCTGTAATGATGATGATTTGTTGCGCTTTATTATCTAGGTAAATGTCATTAGGAACATAACTTACATCGAGAGGAAGTTGCTGTTCAATAACAGGGTGCCTACCTGCTTGAATAGCAATCGTCTTGTCTTCGTTGACAATAGGCTTGACGTAATGGTGCTTCCTAGCCTCTTGCGCAAAAGAAAGGTAGCAATCTAGTTGTGCAAGTACCCGTGCATTTTGTTGAATCTGTGGCACAAACTCTGCGGCACTGCTAACTAGCTCTTGGTAGAGCTTTTGCTCCAATACAGCGAGTTTTTCCTCTGCATGGAGAATTTTTTCTTCATAGTGCTGTAATTCCTCGGTAACATAACGCTCTGCATTCACCAAAGTCTGCTTACGAATCCAGTGGGAAGGCACTTTGGATTTATGGGCATGGGTAACTTCAAGGTAATAGCCAAAGACTTTGTTGTAAGCAACCTTTAACGAAGGGATACCCGTTTGCTTACTTTCTTTTTGTTGTATTTGAATGAGGTAATCTTTACCCTTATGGGCAATTTCTCTTAACTGATCGAGCTCCTCATGAAGGCCTGCTTTTATCAAGCCTCCTTGGTTGGTGACTAGAGGAGGATTCTCCTGGAGTGTCTTTTCAATTTTGTCTAGTAGATAATCGCAGCAGTACAGTTGCTCGCCAAGTTTGAGTAGCAGCTCATGGGCACTAGATTGAAGCTGATGCTGAATGGGGGCTATCTGATAAAGTGCCTTTTTCAAAGCCAATAGTTCTCTGGGATTCACCCTGCCGACAGCAACTTTAGAAATAAGACGCTCCAAGTCTCCCATTTGCTTAAGCGCCTGAAAAATATTTTGCCACAACGTAGGATCTTTTACCAACACTTCCACTGTGTCGAGTCGCCTATGAATAGTATGAATGTCTTTGAGCGGCAAAACAATCCATTTTTTCATTAAACGAGCACCCATGGGCGTTACGGTCCGATCTAGCACATCAATGAGGGAGACTCCTTCTTCTTGCTGGGGGTACAACAGCTCTAAGTCTTTGATGGTAAATCTATCTAACCACACGTACTTATCCTCTTCTATCCTAGCGATAGAGGCGATGTGTTTTATCTCTTTATGTTCTGTTTCCTCTAAGTAGCGTAGTATGGCACCTGCAGCAACAATACCCGTAGAGAGCTTCTCGATGCCAAATCCTTTGAGTGAGGAAGTACCAAAATGCTTATTGAGTACTTCATAAGCATAGTCAAAGTGGTAGATCCACTCCTCTAGGCAATGGCTGTTACACTGGTCTTTGAACAGTTCTTGGAAACTGGTCTGTTGCTTTTTACTCAAAATGATTTCGGAAGGCTTGAAACTCTGGATAAGCTTATCTACATAAGCAGCTGATCCTTGGGCCACTAGAAACTCACCCGTAGACACGTCTAACAGCGAAATACCTAGTCTATCTTTATCGAAGTACAGCGACGCCAGGTAGTTATTGGTTTTTCGGTCCAAAACCTGGTCATTGAAAGCAAGGCCAGGCGTGACTAGTTCGGTGACGCCCCGTTTGACAATACCCTTGACTAACTTAGGGTCTTCGAGCTGATCGCAAATGGCCACACGGTGGCCTGCTTTAACGAGTTTAGGGAGGTAAGTATCTAATGCATGATGCGGAAAGCCAGCTAGCTCAACAGATGCCGCACCGCCGTTCGATCGCTTAGTCAAGACGATATCTAGAATCTTGCTGGCCTTGATAGCATCCTCGCCAAAAGCCTCGTAAAAGTCCCCTACCCTAAAAAGCAATAAAGCACCAGGGTATCGGCCTTTGACCTGATTGTACTGCCGCATTAGCGGGGTTTCTCGGCGCTTAGCAGCAGATTTAGCCTGAGTATTCATCTTAGACTGGTGTTGCATGTAAGATATATTGATATGACTACAATTGGAAGTACTGCTGTGCATTCACAGACATTGTGCCAGCTACGAATGTACATTGTAACCGACTAGCTAAGACAACTAACTTGATCTATTACCTACTAGTTATACCGAAAACACGATGAGAAAGTTAAAAGTACATGAGCTATCACGCTTGTCACCTGAAGAATTCCAAGTTAGCCAAAAGACACCTTTAGTGATGGTACTAGACAACGTACGCAGTATGCATAATGTAGGTGCCGCTTTTCGCATCGCCGATGCTTTCTTGATAGAGAAGCTCTATTTGTGTGGTATTACGGCCACCCCACCCCACCGAGAGATTCATAAAACAGCCCTGGGTGCTGAAGGGCACGTTACTTGGGCGTATACCAAGGATATATTACCGCTTGTCAAACGTCTTAAAACAGAAGGCTACCACATCGTGGCTATAGAGCAAACAAATACTAGCCAGTCATTATACACAGCTAGCCATCTAGCTAGGCAGAAGTGCGCCGTCGTATTTGGCCACGAAGTATTGGGCATTCAAGAAGAAGTACTGGCCGCTTGTGACACTTGCCTAGAAATTCCTCAACGTGGCGTAAAACACTCACTGAATGTATCAGTAAGTATGGGCATAGTGGTGTGGGAGTTGACACGAAGGGCGAGATAGATTGGTAACGTCAGGAGTCAATGATTGGCCTAATCTCAGAAGAGGAATCATGGAATAGAGAACAGTGACAATCCGAAGATCACCACCATCTCTTAGGCTATACAGGAAAATAGACAGCATTCATAGCACAAATGAATCTACAAATAGGCATATTAAATAGATAATCAATGTAAATTATAAATTAGGGGCTGTCGTAGATTAGGTGCTAATCTACGACAGCCCCTTTATTTTTCATTATTGGTCATGGTTAAAGTGATACAAAATTCTCACTTCTTTTGGACCAAAATTTGGGGAGAAGGTCAATTTACTACAGCCCTACTAGAATGGTTCGAGTAAAAAGTGTTTTTTCTTATCTTAAAGAAGAAATTGCGTTAAGTATTGCTTTTTTATAGAAAGTTTTGTAACGTACAACAAGTCAAAAGGAGAACGGCTAGAGTTCCCATTGATCTTTGGCACAACTATATGGCATAATGCCCGTTGACTATGTAATTACAAACCCTATAAATAAAAATGCTATGAAAATATTTTATCAA
>WTJV01000035.1 GCA_011524725.1 Amoebophilaceae bacterium
GAATCGTACAGGCGGATCGGTTGTCTTGACGGCGTCTGCTGCTGCCCTAAAAGGTATTGCTAACCATGAAGCCATTGCTGCTGCTAAGGGAGGTATAATCGGTTTGGCCCGCTCAGCTGCTGCTACTTATGCATCGGCTAATATTCGGTTTAATGTAGTAGCCCCTGGTCTGGTAGTCACGAAGATGACTACTAAGTTGACACAGAACGAGCTGGGCCGGAAAACCTCTGAGGCGATGCATGCGCTCCGTAGGCTAGGTACCGTAGAAGAGATAGCCAGTGCTGTAACGTTTCTACTTGATCCCGCCAATAGCTGGATTACTGGGCAAGTATTAGCCGTAGATGGAGGCCTCAGTACATTGATGCCCCGCATAAAGGGATGATAACTGCGGTTGTCCCATGCCAACTACGCTCATGCAAGAAAATTCTATTCTCGAATATTCGCGGCGCGAAAAACTGATCCTCAATCTTCTACGTAATCAATATTAACCTGGGCGTTATAAAACTTGATGACAGGCTGTATCAAGAGCAATGGGAGTAAAGCGACGAAAGAACATATGATGGAGCTAAGAGAAAAAAACGGTGTATAGCTTGCTTGGCCAGTCTTACTAATCTGGTGAGCAAAGAACAAACCAATCATGTAAAAAGCTACTAGCTTAATAGCAGTCAAGCTGCTCTTGTAATGATAGGCTTTGGTAGCGCTATAGATTCGGATAAAAAGGCTATAACAGAAAAAAATATGAAAAATCGCCCCCTCCCCAGAGGGGAAATATCGCTTTTTTATGCCTTTTTAATAGCTTTCCAATTCTTATACAAGTAGTAGGCACTAAATAGTTGAGCCTTAAGAACTCACTTCCAAGCACAGTACTCAGCGAAGTATATGTGATTTGCCCTCGCCGGGCGGGCGTTCCTTTTTGTCTACCATACAAAAAGGAACCGAAAAAAATCACCGCTGAGGGAACCGGGCTACTTTGGCTTGCTCTTAGGCGAAGACGAGCCAAACTCGCACACCTGCGGTGTGCTCAGACAGTGCCTCTCTTTGCGCCTGACGGCGGCGCCAAGCTCACTCCCTAATCCCCGAGGCGGGTCCTTTTGAATAGGACAGCGTAACGTGCCATAAGCAAAGAAATTGTCGCCTTGATAGGAGAGTGCGTTAAGAAATCCGCAGCCGTAGGCCGCCAAGGGGCATCTACTGTTTGAGGTCCCTAGGACCGAGTTTAGATGCGCTAGGCCTGCGGCCAGGATTTTAGTACCCGGAAGCACAGCGACTTATTTTTTGCCTACTTTTTTCATTTAAGGAAAAAAGTAGGGCCTCACCGGCTAGGTGATTCTCATTTTCTGCAAGGTTTTGCAGGGAAATTACGCTTTTCTTGCGTTTTTTGTTACCCTATTTGGGGAATAAATGAAAAATTATCTCGCCTAGCGCTTAATATTCGATGAATTTCCCCTTTCTTAAGGGACAACTTTTTAGTGGAGTCGGAGGGAATCGAACCCTCGTCCGAACAAGCCAATCACAATGCTTTCTACATGCTTAGCCGCTGTTAATTGTCGGGATAGCCAAGGTCAGCCACTCACCTCAGACACTCCGTATACGCGCTTGAGCTTCACCATGACATCACGTACCTGCCACGGCTAGTTCTACGAGTCGATGCCTCGGGTGCTGATCTTGCAGAACAAAAGACCAGCGAGACACATGCTTCCTAATCTCCGACTAGGCAGCCAAGGCGAAGGTAGCTCCTTCACCATTATGAATTCCTAAATGCTTGCCATTTAGATGGTTACGTAAGTTTGTTTAGGAGGTAATGCTTACAACACCCCGCATGCTAACACTGGATCTGTACTTCCCGTCAATTCCAGTCGACCCCAGTGTAGGATTGTTTGTACAAATGTAATATTAATATTATCACACAGGCTGCTTTAGCTAATAAACTCAGCTAAACGCATGGATGAATGAATACTATCATACGTTCCGTGTTAAGTTAAGAATATTATGCTTGCCAATCGACTTATTCTTGACTAGCAGGCGATAGAGAGACTAAATGTATACCCAAACGCTTGGCCAACTTAGTGATATCGTCCAGTATTGCATCTTTGTACTGCTGGTTCTGAACCTGGTTTGGGGCGTTTAAATGAACACAGAATAAAATTTTAAGCGTTGCATCGCTGACACTTTCCAAACAAATATGGCGTTTGTCGTCTTCTAAGATATAGTGATGTTGTGTCTTGGTTTCTCTTAGTCCTTCCATGAAGGCCTCGATCATAACAGGTGTTGTCTTGTATGCTATTGCTATATGTACATCGAAACGTTGATAATTCTGCAATCCGTGATTATCTATATGCGTGTCAATCAGTTTTGCATTGGGGACATAAATAATAGATTGACGATGCGTACGTATGCGTGTGGCGCGCAAGCCTATTTCTTCTACCTTCCCTTTAATGCTGCCCGTAACAATCGTATCACCTACGCCAAAGGGATGATCTACGAAAATGGCTAAGGTTCCGAAAAAATTCTTAATAGTATCCTGTGAAGCTAACGCAAAGCCTATACCACCAATAGAAATGCCGGTAAGTAGGTTCGATATTTCAAAGTTTAAGGCTTTGAGGGTAAGTAATATGCCTGTTAACACAACCAGTACTTTCATAAATGGTTGAGCCAACATCATAAGTTGTAGATTTAGTTGCTTAATTTTTTTAGTGTGCTTCTTGCGCGTGTGGGGCACCAAGACGCTAACCCACTGGTAGCATAGTACTGTAGTAGAGAGTAGAGACGCTCCTTTGAGTAGCCTGGTAGCCAATTGTTCTACAGTAGCAGAAAGCTGAGCCATGGGCAAGACCCCTATAGATATTAATAGGGTTATCAAAAGACTGATAATACTTTTTATGAGACGTACTTGAGAGGAGTTCTTATGTTTTGAGAATAGGGGGAGAAACTTTTCAAGTATATAAATGATGGTTCTACGAATACTTACAATCAATAAGATGAGAATGGGGAGCAGCAAATATTGCCATAAGTATAGCCCAAGTATTTCTTTTCTGAAGCTATTTGGCAGTATCTTTTGTAGCTTTTTTATGCCCAAGGGATATGATTGTTCTGCTAAGAGTGCAGGAATGCTTTTCGCTGTCTCTTCGCTGTAAATCCACTTGTCTTTAACTTTAACGAGATATATTTCAGGGAACACTTGGGTCAGTTGGTATCTATGATATTTAGCTGCTGGGTCTACATATTGTTCATTTTTCGGTACCTGAGATAGGTCAATATTCACTTTATTTTTCTGCAAAAGCTGCTGTAGCCAAATGGCTAATTCGGCGGCTTCTTTTTGAGACCGATGCTCTTGGGAGAAGGTTTCTGCTGCTATCTCGGGGTAATAATTGCCTTCCTTCAGAAAGCCTAAATGTGTAATGATGGTGTTGTAGGGGGAGCTCAGATTGCAATCAAATACATCTTGAGGGGTGCGCGCTGAAGCATGAAAGAAAGGATAAAGAAAAGTTAAGAGCCATATAGCAGGATAGCGTGCCATTTTAAGTTTTTCTTTTATTTCAGGTTTCAGAATAAATAGATGAATGTTACTAATGTAGCTACCAAAGGCAACCAAACCATTAACGCTACTTCTGCTTGGTGCTATTACATCGGTACCTCGTGCCCGTTACGTACTATAGCTATACTCTTAGTTTATAGCAGGAAAACGCATCTTGTAAGAAACCTCTACTTTCCCTTGACTGATTGCATTTAGTTTACCTTGTAGCAATCTCCTTCTTAGAGGGGTAGCGTAATCGATGTGGAGTTTTCCTTCTAAGTGATCGTATTCATGCTGTATTACCCTAGCGGGGAAGCCAGTCCACATTTCCTCATGCAGCTGCCATTGGGGATCAAAGTAGCGGACAGTGACTTTTTCTTGCCGCGGCACTTCTACCAAGACATTAGGGATACTCAAGCACCCCTCTTCAGACATATTGGGCGCAACTTTTTCATCGATCTTTAATACAGGATTAATCATTACTTTTTTATGTTCCTGAACATCTTTCACTAGCGTATTTTGACTTAAATCGACTACAAATAGCCGTATATTTTTACCAATCTGAGGTGCAGCTAGCCCTATGCCACTAGCTAGCTGCATGGTGGCAAACATATGCTGCACTAGCTCCTTTAGCGCGGTCCCTTGTTCGATGGCTTCTGCTTTTTTCCTCAGTATAGGATCTCCATAGGCAACAATAGGATAGATCATGGCTTATCGCTAGTTGAATTTTGTGCTAAAAAAGACTGTAGAATAAGAGTAGCACTCAATTTGTCCAAATTGCTCTTGTTACGCCTATCTTTTCTCTTAAAACCGCCCTCTATCATACTAAGCGAAGCTATTTTAGAAGTATACCGCTCGTCTTGTGTGAAAATGCGTTTGTCTGGAAAGGCTTCTTGTAGCGTTTTAATAAATTTCTTAACCCATATTGTCATGGCTGACGGTGTGTTGTTGAGACGTTTAGGCATTCCTACCACCAACGCATCTATGGTTTCGCGCATTATATATGCTTGCAAAAAAACCAATACTTCAGGGGTACTGACTGTCGTTAACGGTGTTGCAATTAGCTTTAGCGGGTCTGTGATTGCGATACCTGTCCGCTTCCTACCATAGTCGATGGCCATGATTCTACCCATGGTATTTATACTTTTTTCAAAGATAGCATATCTACCTGTTTTTAAAATACCAATTTAAAGCCTATAAGACTACATTTTTATCTCCCGGGACTCTTTTTATAAGTTTAAAAATGTAAATTGACAATCTTCCTGAATAAGCATTTATCACACTTATGAACGAACGTAGGAACGTAAAGCCGATTATTGGTCTTGTTGCCGTATGTGCCTTAGCTGTAGCGTTGGGTATTTGGGTAGGTACATCGTTAGAACGAAGCAAAGAAGAGGAGAAGCCTAAAAATCCCGTGCTAGAAAGTGCCACTCAGAAGTTTGAGGATGTTCTAAAGTACGTTGAACGCGACTATGTAGATGAAACCAACTTGTCCACACTGTCCGAGTCAGCTATTTGTAATTTGTTGTGTGCACTAGATCCACACAGTGCTTACCTAACTGCTAGAGAAGTGGAGCCGAGTAACGTAGATCTAAAGGGAGAGTTAGTAGGTATAGGCATTGAGTTTTTCATGTGGCACAACGCTGTCTATGTGATTGCTCCGATTAGCGGGGGGGCTGCAGAACAAGCCGGTATAAAAGTTGGCGATAGAATTACCAAAATAGACGATAAAGACCTCATAGGCCAAGGATGGAAGCAGATAGATGTAATGAAACAGCTGAGAGGAGCGCAGGGGACTAAAGTGAGACTCGCTGTAAAGCGTAGTAATGAGGCGAAGTTACTAGACTTCATTGTTACAAGAGATAAGCTACCTTACACTTCCGTAGATGTAAGCTACATGTTAGATGACCAAGTAGGCTATATTAAAGTAGGTCGCTTCACAACAAATACGGTCACAGAATTTAAAACTGCTCTCAATCATCTCCAGAAACAGGGCATGGCCAAACTGTTACTTGATTTTAGGGGAAATACAGGGGGCAATATGGATACAGCCATCAAGTTTGCGAATGATTTACTTGATCAAGGGCAACTGATTGCATACACCAAAGGAAAGGTAAGTAAATATACTACCAAATATTATGCTAAAGGGAGCGATAAATTTGATCGATGCCCCCTTATCGTATTGGTAGATGAAGGAACTGCTTCCGCTGCTGAGGTCGTAGCCGGTGCTTTGCAAGATAACGATCGCGCCTTGATTGTAGGCAGAAGTACTTTCGGTAGGGGGCTTATTCAAGTCCCTATTCAACTCTCTGACAATGCACAGCTGAGGCTGACGGTAGCGCGTTATTATACGCCTAGTGGTAGGGTTATTCAGAAGCCCTATGGAGAAATCGTGGAGGGGTATCACGCAGGCCTAATGGCAAGATATAAGCAAGGTGACTATTTGCATGTAGACAACATTGAGTTTGATGATGTGCTGAAATACCAGACTAGCAAAGGACGTATCGTTTATGGAGGAGGAGGCATTATACCCGACTATTTTATTCCCGTCGACGCACTGTCTCACGATGCTTACCATGATCAGTTACAAGCCAAAAATGTTTTACAGCAATATGCGCTGGAGTATGTAGACCAGTACCGGAAGACGCTTACTACTATGAAGTATGAGAAGTATTACGGCGACTTTGAGGTAAGTGATTTGATGCTTAAAAAACTGATCTCTCAAGCAAGCAAGTTAGGTTTATCTGATGATCATCAGGTCTTGCACGTTGCTGAAGATCGTATTAGGCTATTGCTCAAAGCATTCATTGCTAGAAATATATGGGGAGCGCAAGGATTCTATCCTATCTATCACCAAAAAGATGGCGATCTTCAAAAATCGTTACAGCTATTCGGAGAAGCAGAAGCCTTACTCCAATCGACTACTATTGATGAATAATGCCTGAATCCTTAGTTAAGGAGTGCCTCTCTTGTCATGTGCTATAATATGCCTACCGTTATTTGCTAACTTATTAAGCCCCATAAAGAAAGTAAGTGAAACTGTCGGTATTCTATGCATCCATTTGCTGTCCTCTAACAACTCATGCCTCTTTGAGTAAACGCCTTGCATTCCTCGATACAGCTTGTAGTCATTTATTTTAGCAAACAGTTGCCTCTTTCTTAAGGGGCAACTAGTTATGGCCTTCAACTACTAGAATGGGGATTCGATGTCTGGGCTAATTGTGGTATAACGGCCTTGATATTATCAGGTAACAGGTAGTCATTTGTAGGATAGGGGCCTATCTCAGATCCTGGATATTTTGTTTTTGCACAATCTATCTGTTCTGGTATTTTCTTTTCTATTGCTGATTTACCATCTATGACTCTCCTTGTCATTTTAACTTCTTGTTTCTTACCTATTTCTTCATACGCATACGCATGAAAGTTTTGGTACTTTGTACCTAGAAAAAATTTCAATAGACTGGCGTAATGGGGGCAATTCTTTCTACTACAGCCCAGACCAATGATATGAGAATATTCCATTGGGGGATTTTTTTGATGCGTACGTTCGAATAAAAAGCTTACAAATTGTGACTCTGCATGTCCTTTTCGGATATTTCTCACAGTATAGTTGAGATCAGCGGCTTTACTACGCATTTTAGGGACTAGTTGGCCTTTAGTATTATGAAAAACAATTTTGTGTACATACCCTCTCGTATCTCTAAGGAGCACACAGAGACAAGTAGTATGTTTGCCTTCCCCACTACTATTTGCTATCTCGTAGGCGTCCAAGGCTAGTTTCTCAGATAATTGTTGAGTATTCTTTTGAGGTATTGCCTCGTCGTACTCCCAATCTACCTGTTTTAGCAGACACTTTTTTTTGCTTTTGTTACCTATCCCGGCAAATTTCTTTCCCGGTTTCTTAGCTTCTATCTTATTTATTTTTGCTCCCGGATTCGCCTTTTCATCGTCCGTATCAGGAAAATTTTCTTCTTTTGTCCCTTCAGCATAAGAGATACTTACTTTTTCCGTAAAAGTTGCCAGGAAACTATGATCTACTAATATTTTGGCTAGATCAACATGCCCTTTCACATCACTTGCCTGCTGTGCCGGTGTATCAGTCTTAGCCATTCCAGCAAACCTTTCCAGCATTTTTTTTATATTAATTCCATCTAGGGTAGAGCCATAGGTTGAGTAGTTTAAAAATGCGGTGAGTAAGCAGAAACTAGCTGCCCGAAGATATTTAACCATAGATATACTGTAAATCTGGCCCAGGATAATCTGTATGAAGGGAAAAAACGAGTACGCTACGATTTAGGCGATAATGTTTCATAACGACTCTGTAACATAAAGATTATATGCGTATGTCCTTTACGCTTTGCTATTTTAATAGCACTTAAAATAATCGACTTCTCATTTTTTTGATCGAATACCTTTTCCATACAGTATTCTACCATGGCTGAGTTGCCAGCCACAGCTGCCATATCCATAAGGGAAATATCCCCATCCATCTGAAGAGGATCAGCTCCTTCCTTTACTAGCAGTTCGACTACCGCTCGGTTCATGTCTTCTTGTATCCCTAGGGCAGCATACTGCAGTGTACTTGTATTCTGATCATCTCTTGTATCGATCTCGCTAATTTTCTCTTTCGTTTTGTAAGTATCAACCAATAGTCTCACTGACTCTAGGTGTCCCCCATGCGCAGCAAACTGTAATGGTGTGGTGCCATTGTCTCCTGTTCTAGCATCTATGGCCACGTCAGATTCTTTAAGTAATGCATCGACAGCTTGTGAATTACCTTTGGCAGCTGCATAATGCAAAGGAGTGCAATCCGGCTCCCAGTCTACCTCGATAGATAGCTTCCTGGATTTTGTCAGATAGCCTTTCTTTTTTCCTTCCTGGACGAGTGCAGGAATTGCTCTTGAGATCTTGCCTTGATACAGTACTGCTTCGTCATCTACCGCTTCTACAAATTCTTTGAACCAGTGTTCTAAGTCTTCAGATACTTCTTCATCTTCAACATCTTTGGTGCTTTCCTTTGTATCTGTTTGTGTCATTACTGTATCTTTCTGTTCTTCTGTTGTTGCTCTTGCTACTGTGTGTACTGGGTGTACAGTCATTTCATTATATTTATGTAAAACTTG
>WTJV01000034.1 GCA_011524725.1 Amoebophilaceae bacterium
GTGCGAGTTTGGCTCGTCTGCGCCTAAGAGCAAGCCAAGGTAGGCCGGTTCCCTCAGCGGTGACTTTTTTCGGTTCCTTTTTGTGTGGTAGACAAAAAGGAACGCACACCCGGCGAGGGCAAATCACGTATACTTCGCTGAGTACTGTGCTGGGAAGTGAGTTGTTAAGGCTCGACTACAATAGCATAAAAATCACGCTGTCAGTCCCCGAGAATCAATACTCAACCAATAATTTGCACTTCAGGGATAAGCGTAATCCCGAACCTGTCTTTGACCGACCGCTGAATTACCTGAGAAAACTGGTAGATTTCTTGACCTGTGGACCCTCCATAATTGACCAATACCAGGGCGTGCTGGTCATATACCCCTACCTTGTCATGCCTTTTGCCTTTCCAGCCACACTGCTCAATGAGCCAAGCAGCGGGAACTTTGACTTGGCCTTCAGACTGTTGGTATCCAGGTATATGAGGGAGCTGGGCTTGTAGTTTTTTGAACTGTGCTTGGGTAACGACAGGATTTTTAAAGAAGCTACCCGCGTTGCCTAAGTGTGTTGGATTGGGGAGTTTCCGCTGGCGAAGATGGATGACAGCGTCACTGATAGCTTTGATAGACAATGCTTGGATGCCCATGGCTTCTAGTGTGCCTGCAACAGCTCCATAATCGATCCGAAAGGTGGGTTTTTTGCCTAGCTTGAGTGTGACGTTAAGGATGATGTATTGCCCTCTCAGCTGATTCTTAAATAGGCTGTTCCTGTAGCCAAAGGCACAGGCTACCGCGTCAAAAGTGTGGATCTTGCCCGAATCTATCTCCAACGCCTCTAACGACTCAAATACGTCGCTGAGTTCTACTCCATAGGCTCCAATATTTTGCACGGGGGCTGCGCCTACTGTGCCCGGAATCAATGCCAGATTCTCTATACCCGCATAGCCGTGCTGCACACAATATTGCACAAGGGTGTGCCAATTGACACCCGCCCCTGCCTTCACCCACACATGGTCTTTGTTTTCTCGGACAATAGCTATCTTACCGATAACCATATGCATCACGATCCCCTCAAAATTGTTGATGAAAAGTACATTGCTGCCACCACCCAGAATAAGCCGGGGTAATAGCTTGGGTGAAAGAGACCGTAGGCTATGTTGCAGCAGCTGCTCGTCATGGATACGGACGTAATAGCGTGCTTGAGCCTTAACTCCAAACGTATTGAACTCTTTCAGTGAAACGTACTCTTGCAGTAACACAGTGTATTTTTTTGTGCTCTAGTAGCACCATTGTTGAACAACCTATTACCTGTTTTTCGTGGTAGGCGTATAGCCTAGCTTGGTACGTACCTTTTCTAGCATTTGCTCAGCCATGGCTCTGGCTTTGGCTTCTCCTATAATCAGCTGTTGCTCAATGGAATAGGGATCTTGTATATAAGCCCGAAAGCGCTGTCGTTCTTCCCTAAATTGCTCTAAGATGAGTGCTAAGAGCGCTTGCTTCGCTTGTCCGTATCCGTAGCCACCGGCAAGGTACTTTGCCCGTAGGTCAGCTGTTAGCGCTTGGTTGGCCAGCATGCTATATAACTTAAAAACGGCACAATGGTCCGGGTTTTTGGGTTGATCTAATGGCGTACTGTCAGTCTTGATGGCCATAATGGCTTTCTTGAGTTCTTTCTCCAGTGCAAAAGGATCGATTGTATTGTTATATGATTTACTCATTTTCTGTCCATCAGTACCCGGAATGATCTGTATATTGTCCCTGGATTGCGCTTGGGGTAGTACGAAGGTGTCACCGTATTGTCGGTTGAAGGTAGCAGCAATGTCTCTGGCGATCTCTAGGTGTTGGAGTTGATCTTGGCCTACCGGGACTATATCGGCCGCATAAAGCAAAATATCTGCTGCCATGAGTACGGGGTAAGTAAAAAGACCTGTACTCACTTCAGACAAGCGACGGGCTTTGTCCTTGAAGGCATGGGCATTGGCCAACATGGGGTAGGGCGTGAAGCAGTTAAGGTACCAAGCCAACTCACATACGGCTGGCACCCTAGATTGTCGGTAGAAGATCACTTTTTCGATATCCAACCCACAAGCCAACCAAGCGGCGGCGGTAGCTTGAACATAGGTTTGTCTTTGAGCAGGATCTTTGACAGTGGTTAGGGTGTGCAGGTCAGCAATAAAAAACAGCGCTTCATGGGCGGGATCTTTGGCTAAACGGATAGCCGGCATCATAGCGCCTAAGATATTGCCTAGATGTGGCCTTCCAGTACTTTGGATACCTGTGAGGATGCGTGCCATGGCTATTGTTTGGGTCGGGGCATTCGGCAAATATAGGTATGCTCTATAATTACTTAGAAATATGAGCTGTTGCTTACTTTTATGTAGTTGTCCCTTAAGAAAGGGAAATTTCATCAATGATAACGTGTGCAGTAATATTTTTACCTGAATTTTATCCAAAAAGACTAGCAAAAACACAAGAAAAGTGTGATTCCCCTGCAAAACCTTGCAGAAGATGCAAAAAGTAGGCAAAAAGATCGGTCGCTGTGGTTACGAGCACGGATCTAAAC
>WTJV01000002.1 GCA_011524725.1 Amoebophilaceae bacterium
TGAATAGAGTCGAATGCTTTGGTGAAGTCTACAAAAGTTATTATGGCCGGAAGTTGTTTTGCCTGAATCCCTTCAATGAGTCTTCTGAGCGTCAGTATCTGTGCTAATGTGGATCTTCCAGTACGGAAGCCATTCTGATTTCTGCGTAACAGTGGATCCAGGTATGGCCGTATTCTTTCGAGTATCATCTTGTTGTAGATCTTCGCGGCGGTGATTGTTAAGCTTATACCACGGTAGTTACTTGGATCTGCGAGATCACCCTTTTTTGGTATTGGTACTATTCCGCTTTTAGCCCACATTTCCGGTCTTTCCCCTTTGAAAGTCTTGTTACAAATTTCTAAGAGTTGATCATTTAGTGCCTTTGACTTCCATACTTCAATGGGGATGTCATCTAAGCCGCACGCCTTATTATTTCGGAAGCCTTCAATACACACTCGGAGCTCTTCCATAGTAAAATCATCGGTGTTAATTGGTAGTTCTTGTTGGATCACTTCTACGGTGGTGTTATCTGTGATGTTTGGCGGTTGTCCCAGTAGGTTCGCAAAATGTTGTTTCCATTTCGTGATGCGCTCCAAAGGGTTGGCAGCTTTTATCCTTCCCCTCTCAGTTTTTCTCCTGCCAGTAAAATCGTTGATTGTGTCCCAGACTATTTTAGCCTTTCGATGTTCGGCTGCATTATTTATGTCTTTGATGACTCTCGATGCATACCTTTCACGTTCCAAGGTGTAAGCTTTTTCAAGATTTTCCTTCGCTTCCTTCAATTTGTTCGCCGAATTCCTTGTCCCGTGGGTGGCTGCTTCCTTTAACGCGACTTTTAGAGCCTCTCTCTTATCTGCGATGTTTTCATTTTCCCAGGGAACATGCTTTTTCGTCTTGGATTTGATCGGTATACATAGCTTAGCTGCCTTTTCATGGGCCACAATTAAGTTATTATACATGGCGTTGGAGCTATTGTCGCTGCATTTCTGTAGAATTTGGTAACTGTTGTTTACTTCAAGTGTGTATTGCTCTCTCACTGTCTGGTCGGACAGTAGCTTGCTCCAGTCGTACCGTATTTTCTTGGCAGTGGATTTGCTTTTTCGAAGGCTAAGTTTCAGCTCAGCAGTGACTACTCTGTGGTCGGATCCCACAGTTCCAAAAGTGTTGTATGCCTCACAATTGTGAGCACTGTTCTTCCATTTACGATTTATTAAGATGTAGTCGATTTGACTCCTGGTTCCATCTGGTAGGGAATGTGTCCACAGCTTGCCTTTCCGCTTTTGATACATGGTATTTAGTGCTTTCATTTCACACTCCTGCATGTAATCCAGCAATCGTTGTCCGTTGCCGTTTGTTGCCTCGTTGTATACAAATCTAGATCTATCTTCATCACCGATTCTTGCATTCATATCCCCAGCTATTATAGTAATGTTATGCTTCGGGATCTGTCTCGTCTGTGTTGCTAACTCTTCATAGAATGTATCTTTTTCTCTATCATCTGCAACGTTGGTAGGACTGTAGCACGATATGATAGTTACAGCTGGGTTACCGAGGAAGGTAGCTTTCATTATTCTCGTGTTAACACGTTCGACGGATTGTAAGGCATCTCTAGCCCTTGGACTAAGTAACATTCCCACACCTCTTATACTTGCACCATTCGCTGAAATATCTGCAGAGCTGGTTAGAAGTAGCCAATTATTATCAAGTACACGATGTTTGATGTTGGTCTCTAGATGGACAATACGGTGCTCCTGTATGCAAACAACGTCTATCTTTTGTTGTTGAGCAGATACAACCAGTTCACCAAGATTCTTCTCATGCGCTAGAGTTCGACAGTTGAACGTCGAGAGTAAGGATATTTTCTTGCAATCTATGAATCTATTTGTCGTTGTCTTTGTCTTGCCAGTAGCTAATTTTTCGACCCGACCCTGGTTATCCGATCGGGGACGCGTTCCTTGTTGACCCACGCGACGAACGATGTGGTATGGAGATTGTAGATGTTGTTTGCGATTCATATTGTTTTTCAGTTGCTACTACTTTTTGGGGAGTAGTTTTTATACTATCGGGCGCAACTCCTAATAGTATCGCAGTATTCATCTTCTGTGAAGTGTTTGGTCCATGCCGTTGTAATCAATAGGATTGGTCATCTTCCGCCATCGACCACTACATCCAAGCCATAGTATCTGTCTGTCGATACTTGCCGAGGTATGCTACTGAAGCACTGCTGCCTACTTCAGGGTTGGGTAATCGAGTTTTCCTTCTCTTTAAAAGTCTTCTTCAATCGATGTCGAAGAGCTCCGTTCTTGATTCCCCGAATATACCGCCGGGCGCCGGTCGCACCCCCAACAGATTATGCGGAATCAGCAGGACCACGTGAAGGTACTGCTGAGGGAGCGTTGATGTGAGAGTTACCATGCAAGCCTAATGCCGCGGTCTCTGCACACCTGGAATGGAGAGGCTATGTATTGCGCATCACATTCCTTATCGGAACAAGTTCCGCCT
>WTJV01000046.1 GCA_011524725.1 Amoebophilaceae bacterium
GCTCTCCACCTAGGCGGCATTTCTGCATTGCAGAAGATGTCGCTACTCAAATCTGCGTGGTAGACAAAAAGGAACGCCCGCCCGGCGAGGGGACACCACGTATGCCCCGCTGAGTACTGTACTTGGAAGTGTTTTATTAAAGGAAAACTAATCAATGAAATTATGATACCTATCTCTACGTTTTTAGCGATGCCATCTAATGTATGGAATGCTACTAAATACAATACCTGCAGACTTATCTTATGTCTATTCCTGGGACTAGTTCCTGGCTCTCTTGTCTCTGCGAATTCTATTCAGCCCGTTGAGTGGCAAAAAAATGTGAAAGTAGGGGTTGAGCTCAAGTTTGGTATGCCTTGCGGCTGGACACTCAAAGAAGAGCATCTCAAAAAACAGGAGAATAGCGTTAAAGACATAAAAATTAGTCCTAATTGGCAGTTTGGCTCGGTTGCCGGCTACCATTTCTTATTTGGTGACCGTAATTTAGCTATAGGACCTGAAATAGGACTGTTCATAAGCACTGTGAGAAAATGTGAAGCTTCTATTTATCTTCCTTGTATTGGTGGCAATGCTGTATTCTCGATGCAGGAGCGCTATTTGCATATCCCATTGGCACTAAAATTAGCTTCTTTCGACCCAGAAACGGGTGTTCAAGACAGTGGTTTGGCTCTAGGGTACGAATTGTGCATACTGCGTTCTTCTCAACCAAGACAAGTTGGCGGAAAAGCGAATCCTACGATTCAGTCTCGCCTGAAGGAGGTTGAAGATATAGCAAAGTCTCTAAAAACGAGGGGTAATATTTTCCTAGAAGGAAGGGTCAATTTTCTAAAAGGCTGCTATCTATTAGGAAGGCTCAAACTTCCTATAACGGATCTCTTAGGGCTCAAGGAAGCAGTAGATCGTGATAATAACGATAAAGATGCAAGGACGATCATTCATACCGTAAGGCTATGCAGTGAATCTTTCGTTGAGCTCGGTATAGGAGTCAATATCATGAAGTGGTTCTTATCCGATTATTAGTAGTAATACACACCAGAAGCCATTTTTAATCGTTCCTTTGCTTCGCTGCTTTTAGGAAGCTGACAAATAATGGATGGGGGTGTAGTGGGGTACTCTTGAACTCAGGGTGGAACTGTGTGCCTACCAACCAAGGATGATCCAGTAATTCTACGATCTCTACTAGTCCGGTTTCAGGGTGGATGCCCGTAGCAGTCATGCCGGCGTTTTCGAAATCTTGTAAATATTTGTTGTTGAATTCATAGCGGTGGCGATGCCGCTCTGATATCATTGTAGTCCCATAGCTCTCAGCTGCTTTGCTGCCTGGTGTGAGCTGGCAGTCTTGTGCTCCTAAACGCATACTGCCCCCTTTTTGTATCACATTTTCTTGTGTAGCTGTCAGGCTAATAACAGGATACCGTGTCTGCGGCGTATGCTCTGTCGAAGCTGCCTTTTTCCATCCTAATACATGTCTAGCAAATTCAACCACGGTGCATTGCATACCCAGACAGATACCCAGTAGCGGTAGTTGGTTTTCTCTAGCATACCGGATCGCTGCTATTTTTTCCTCTATACCTCTGGACCCAAAACCAGGTGCGATCAAGAGTCCCTGCAAAGGAGCAAGCGATTTTGCTATGTCTCTCCCGTGTAATACTTCCGGAGAGACAAATTGTAAATCTATTTGACAGGCCTGGTAAGCACCTGCATGGATCAAGGCTTCACAAATAGATTTGTAAGCATCCGGTACAGCAGTATATTTCCCGACTAAGCCAATACGCAGCGTTTGTTGGGTTTTCTGAGTTTGGCTAAGGAAATTTCTCCAGGAACTTAAGTCAGGTACTGACGTAGTGGGTAGCGCTAATTGGGTAAGGACTTGTTCGTCTAGTTTCTCCTGATACATGCGCAAGGGGACCTCATAGATTGTAGAAGCATCCATAGCTTCAATCACCGCAGTTAGGTTGAGGTTGCAAAACAGTGCCAACTTCTCCCGTATACTGGCTGAGAGAGGTTTTTCGGTACGACAAATTAGGATGTTGGGTTGTATGCCTGCTGCTTGTAGCTGCTTAACGGAATGTTGTGTGGGCTTGGTTTTTAGCTCTTGAGCTGTGCGTAGATAAGGAAGCAAGGTCAGGTGGATAGACAGGAAGTCAGCAGTTGCGAGATCCCAGCGTATTTGCCGGATTGCCTCAATAAAAGGTAGTGATTCGATATCTCCCACACTACCTCCGATTTCTGTAATCACGAAATCATAATTCCCTGTTTTGCCTAACGCAAAGATGCTACGTTTTATTTCATCGGTAATGTGCGGCACTACCTGCACGGTTTTGCCCAGATAATCTCCTTTGCGCTCATTCGTGATGACCGTATGGTATATTTTGCCTGTGGTCACATTGTTGGCCTGGGAGGTTGTGATATTTAGAAAACGCTCATAATGTCCCAAATCTAGGTCTGTTTCTGCACCGTCCTCCGTAACAAAGCACTCTCCGTGCTCGTAAGGATTCATGGTACCTGCATCAACGTTGATGTAGGGGTCTAGTTTTTGAATTGTGACACGGTATCCTCTTGCTTGTAGAAGTTTGCCTAGTGAGGCAGCAATAATGCCTTTTCCCAAAGAGGAGGTAACACCTCCCGTGATGAAAATATACTTGATCGTTGCCATGGCTCTTGTGTGGATGAAGGGACTAAAAGCCCTTGTGTTGCAAACAAATGTAGGGGATTTCTTGGGTTGCCACTTTATATCACGCTGATCTAATACAGTAAAACATAACCACAACTTGCGTCTTATCGTGTGAGTGGAGAGATTTGTGCTTCTCTTATTAGTCGAACATTGTAGTATACCCCATTCGTGAACTACCGTTATTTACTTGATTCATATCCTATTCTTCAGCGTATTCGGGACGTTGCTGACCAGATTGATCTAGAAACGTACGTTGTAGGAGGGTTTGTACGTGACCTACTTCTGGAGAGGCCTACCAAAGACCTAGATATCATGTGTGTCGGTAGCGGTATTGGGTTGGCTCAGGCAGTGGCAGTGGCTTTAGGCCAGGCTGGCCAGGTAGTGGTGTACAAGAATTTTGCTACTGCTATGATTCAGTGGGAGGGGGGGGCCATAGAGTTTGTAGGCGCCAGAAAAGAATCTTATCGCAAAGATTCCCGCAAACCGATTGTAGTAGCTGGTAACCTAAGGGACGATCAAGGCAGGCGTGATTTTACGATCAACACTTTGGCGATTTGCTTGAATCATAACCGCTGGGGCGATTTAGTAGATCCTTTTCAGGGGGTAGAAGATTTGAAGCGTCGTATTATTCAAACGCCTTTGGCCCCCGATAAGACCTTTTCGGACGATCCGTTGCGTATGCTTCGGGCAGTTCGATTTGCGGTTCAGCTAGGCATGACCATTGCCCCTGACACGTACATTGCCATCCAGCAGCATGCCAAGAGAATTGACATTATATCCCAAGAACGTATCATCACCGAACTAAATCAGATCATTGCTTCGCCCATCCCCTCTCGGGGGTTTCGGCTCTTACATAAACTAGGCTTACTGTCTCTTATATTCCCCGATTTGGTAACTTTGCAGGGTACAGAGACCATCCAGGGCCAATCGCATAAAGATAATTTCTACCATACGTTGCAAGTTCTAGACAACGTAGCCCAGACCTCTAGCTGTCTTTGGTTACGTTGGGCTGCACTTTTACATGACATCGCCAAGCCTCGCACTAAGCGGTTCGACCCAGAAGTAGGGTTTACTTTTCATGGTCACGAGGAGCAAGGCGCTAGGATGGTACCCGGTATCTTCAGAAAGATGAAGTTACCTATGCAAGACAATATGGCTTATGTAAAAAAGCTAGTGCGCTTGCACTTGCGCCCTATTGCTCTAGCACAGGAAGAAGTCACCGACGCTGCCGTAAGACGACTGATCTATGAAGCAGGAAACGATATCGAAGATTTGATGTTACTTTGCCGGGCAGACATTACGTCTCGAAATGACGCGAAGGTAAAGCGCTATCTCCAAAACTTTGATAAGGTAGAAGAAAAGATCCAACTGGTAGAAGCCAAAGATGCCCTTCGAAATTTCCAGCCTGTCATAACAGGAGCTATTATCATGCAGACTTTTGGGCTCTCACCTTCTCGACTCGTAGGAGAGCTCAAAGAAGCTATTAAGGAAGCAGTTTTAGAGGGAGAAATTAAAAATGAGTATCAAGAAGCGTACACTTACCTATTGATGCTCGGTAAAGCGAGAAACCTACGGCCTGTTGCAACGACCCCCTAATCATCTACTGCTTTCCCATATGCATACGCCTGTTATGCTCCGAGAAAGTCTAGAAGCGCTAGATATCAATCCTCGGGGCACTTATGTAGACCTAACTTTTGGTGGTGGCGGCCATACCTGCGCTGTACTCCAGCAGCTGAAAGGAGGGAGGTTGTTTGCTTTTGACCAAGACCAAGCATCGGCACAGGTAGCTAGTCAGCTAACCAGCGAGCACTTCACCTTTGTTAAGGCCAATGCGCGGTTTATGAAGCAATTCTTAGCTTTCCATGGAGTACGTTGGGTAGATGGTATTTTGGCTGACTTAGGTGTTTCTTCCTATCAAATTGATACGGCTGAGCGAGGTTTTTCTATTCGGTTTGAAGGACCGCTTGACATGCGCATGGACCAAACCAGTAGCCTCACTGCGCAAACGGTTGTCAATTACTATACGGCATCCCAGTTGCAAAAATTGTTAAGGGAATATGGCGAAGTGCGTAATGCCCATATGCTTGCACAAACTATCGTGACTGCCAGGGCTGTCAAGCCTATCCATACGACCGAAGATCTACTGGAGATTCTACGGCGCTTGGCGCCTCGAGGTAGGGAGTTTAAGTATTATGCACAAGTATTTCAGGCCCTTCGTGTCGAGGTCAACGACGAATTGGGTGTGTTAAAAGAAATCTTACAGCAGGGTACTTCGCTCTTGCGGCCTTCCGGGAAGGTGGTTGTCTTGTCCTATCATTCTCTAGAGGATAGGCTAGTCAAACGCTTTTTCAATACGGGAAATTTTGAAGGGGCGCTCAAGAAAGATGTATATGGCAATATTTTGAGGCCTCTAAGGCCTATTTATAGGAAACCGATCAAGCCTTCTGGATCTGAGATACAGACTAACAAACGAGCACGTAGTGCACGACTCAGAGCCGGAGAGAAGCAGTAAAGTGCTTTCACATGATACACTATCAGGGATACGTAGCTTCCACGTGCTCATAGTATCACCGTTAGGTGGAAAAGTAATAATTTTACTAGGCTACTCAATGTGCATCCTCACACCCTAGTCATGGACAGAAATAGCTATAAAATTAAGAAACGAAAAGGGCTATTTACCTATTTGGAGCGCACGATACGCTTCCAAGATGATTCCGTATTGGGTTTACCAGGGCGTTACATATTTCGTTTGTTATGCGCCTTTTTTATAGGCATCATTTATGTGGGTAACACGCACTATTACGAGAAGACGGTACGCAAGATCAGCCAATTGGAGCGAGAAGTAGACGCTTTGAGGGTAGACTACACGACTCTCAAGGCGGACTACATGTTTGATAGCAAACAATCGGAAGTGGCAAAAAGAGTAGCCCCTATGGGCCTTTATGAAGCTCCTTATCCGCCCTTAAAAGTAAGACTAAAATAGCATGACATTGTTGAAGCAGACCATTCTTCTGAGAACGAGGATTATTTTTTTAGGAGTCTTTCTCTTTGCTGTTGCCATTGTAGTTAAATTGGTACACATACAATTTATGCAAGGTACTTATTGGGTCAAAGAAGCTGAGGCAGTAGGCCTAGCATACAAGCCCATCAAGGCTACTAGGGGTAACATTTACGCGGATGATGGTAGCTTGTTGGCCACTTCTTTACCTTTCTATCGTGTCGCTCTCGATCCTTGTGTTGTAGACGAAAACACATTTCGGGCTCAGATCGAGTCACTGAGTAATTTGTTGGCCGGCTTTTACCAAGATAAAAGTGCTGATATGTACCAACAGCTCATCCAAAGTGCTCGCCAAACTAAGCGCAGGTATTTGGTTATCAACAAGAGATGGGTTAATTATCTGGGAAAAAAGGAGATGAGTCGGTGGCCAATCTTCTGTCAAGGCCGTTGGCGGGGTGGCGTGCTCTTTGAAAAGGTAGAAAAGCGCTTCCAGCCCTTCAAAGGCCTCGCTGCTAGAACCATAGGCTTTACTAATGCTGATGCGTATGGTGCTGGCTTGGAATATAGCTTTCATCAAGACCTCAGGGGGGTGGATGGCAGTGCGCTTTATCAAAAAACGGTAGGTGGCAATTGGAAGATGGTTTATGGTGATTCTTATGAGCGGCCTGTGCATGGCTACGACCTCGAAACAACGATTGACATCAACCTACAAGATGTAGCCCATAACAGTTTATGCAAAGCCCTTCAAGCTAGTGAAGCAGCCTATGGCTGTGCTGTCGTTATGGAAGTACAAACAGGCGCAATAAAAGCCATGGTCAACTTAAGTCGTACGAGTAATGCACAGTACAAAGAGTGTTATAACTATGCAGTAGGCAATCAAGGTGCCACGGAACCGGGTTCTACTTTCAAGCTAGTATCGATGCTCGCCTTGCTAGAGGAAACTTCTGCAGCATTGACCGATACTGTTGATACTGGAGATGGCCGGTTCCAGTTTTATGACCGTACCATGAAAGACGTAAGGCGGGGAGGTTTTGGTGAACTCACTATTCAGGAAGTGTTTGAGCACTCATCCAACATAGGCACGGCCCGGCTCATTGATGGAGCCTTTGGAGAAAACCCGCAAAAGTTTATCAATTATATACACAAACTCCATTTGTCTAGGCCGCTTCCCTTACAGATGATAGGTATGGGGGTACCTTGGATTAGAAATCCTAAGCACCCTGGATGGAGTGGAGTTACCCTACCTTGGATGTCTATTGGCTACGAGCTAAAGACAACGCCCTTGCATACGCTTACTTTATACAATGCAGTGGCCAATGGGGGTAAGATGGTACAGCCTCTTCTTGTCAAGAGAATTAAACAGGCCAACAGGACCGTCAAGGAATTTCAAAGAACCGTACTCGAAAAAAAGATCTGTACAGGGGCGACACTAAAAAAACTAAAAGCTATGCTAGAAGGAGTGGTAGAGCGAGGTACAGCACGTAGATTCAGACATGGTTTTTATCAGATTGCGGGCAAGTCCGGCACAGCCAACAAGGTAGTGAATGGCCAGTATACTAATGACACATACGCTTCTTTTGTGGGCTACTTCCCAGCACAGTCGCCACAATACAGCTGTATCGTGGTGATAGATAGCCCTCAAGGGTATGCTTGGCACTTTGGCACCTCGGTAGCCACTGTGGTCAAAGACATTGCTGATAAGATCGCTGCTAAGGACCTTACTACCCAGGGCTTTATTCCTACAGAAAGTAGCACGTCGCTACCGGGCGTTTTTCCTATGATCAAGGCTGGTTATCAGAGCGACTTATCACAGCTTTGTGATGTACTAGGTATTCCCGCTTACGACCAAAAACCGGGTTCGGCATGGGTTAGGAGCGCTATAGATGACGATCGTATTGTCTGGAAGCCTTGTCGTGCACCCAACGTAGGCAGTGTGCCTCATGTGCTGGGTATGACCCTCAAGGATGCCCTGTTTTTGCTTGAAAATGATGGACTGAAAGTAATCGTACAAGGTCCCGTAGGCGGAAGAGTCAAGGCCCAGTCTTTGCCACCTTACACTAAGATAGTCAGTAGGGGGGCTATTACGTTGCAGATGCGCTAGGTGTTGGGGGAACATGAATCATCGTCAGCGATGATTACAAAACGTAGCATAATATGTCTTTATGGGCTTTAAGTGAGATTTCTCCCAAACGAATCACAGGACTTCTATGCCTTACAATGCCTACCCGTCGCATGCCTCAGGAAAAACGAAATACGCATTGGGAAAATGCAGAAGCGTTTATTCCAAAATCAACTTGAAGTTGTAGGATAGGGCCTCTACCCTCATTTCACCACTCCGGCCAACGATCAAATAAATTAGTTGAGCCTTAACAACTCACTTCCAAACACAGTACTCAGCGAAGTATACGTGATTTGCCCTCGCCGGGCAGGCGTCCCTTTTTGTCTACCACACAAAAAGGAACCGAAAAAAGTCACCGCTGAGGGCACCG
>WTJV01000018.1 GCA_011524725.1 Amoebophilaceae bacterium
TACGCGAATCATTAATAGAAGCCAACACACCCATCGCACAAATCCTCGCCAACCGCATCTTCCTATTCGACCCGCTAGATCGAGCAGTAGACAATCCCGACTTCTGGTCTCTAGAACGCTGTCGTACCGAGATAGCACAGCTCGAAGCCATTCCGAAACACGAAGCCACCACATTATTCCAGACGGTACTCACTGGCGATGACCAAACCAAGCTCAAACTCATCATGAGGGACCAGGCCACTCAACTCGCACAAGCTCTGGAGCAGGATGACTATGAAACAGCTGAACATCACTGGCAATCGCTAGTGCAACTCAAAGTCATTGGAAGTGACGAAGTGGAAAAAATGACCAGAGAACTGGCTGGTTTGCCGCTCAGACACTTTGTGCTACGACGTATTTCAGCATACAACAAAGAAGCCCTGCAATACAACTTCGAAGAAGCGGAGCGCCAATTGGCCTTGCTACGTAGGCTCTTTACGCACTTTAACAATGAAGTAGCAGAGCATAGCATCGAGAGCGCAGAGGCTACACTCCGCAATAGCAAAGAAAAAAAAAGAAGAGAGGATGCAGGCATAAGGGATAAGATAGAAAAGGCAAAGCTTGAAGAAATCAGGAAAGAGCGAGAAAAAGCAGACCAAAGGGTGAAAGAAGAAGCAATAAGACTTAGAAAAGAATTATTTGAGGACAATGGCGGTGACGGTGGATGTTGTACTATATCATGACAGATACCTCGTGCTTTCTACCTATTGGGGCTATTGCAAATGCGACTTTAGGGCTAATGAGGGAACTGCTTAGTGTGCTCTGCAATAGTCTCTCTCACTTTGACATGCTAATAGGTATGCAATAGCCTCAAGGCAAAATGCGATGTAGGCAGGATAGTGAAAGAGGACATTGCTAAAAGGATAGATATCAGTTATAATAATGGCACTAACTAAACATTCGCCGAAATCGCTCTTTAACGAAGTATCTGTTAAAAATTAGCAATGCTCAAAATAAAGGTGTCATTGATCAACCACAGTTCGGTAAACAATCTAGATTCTCTCCATGAAAACAGCTGCCCAAAAAATGGGCCGCACGGCGGAAGACTCCGCTGTGCGTTTTCTTAAAAAGCAAGGCTTCTCTATCAAAGCCCGTAATTACTACTATCAACGGGCAGAAATAGATATCATTGCACAAAAGAAACGTCTTCTGGTATTTGTAGAAGTCAAAGCCAGAAGTAGTGACCAGTTTGGTGACCCAGAAACATTCGTCAGCCCCAGACAACAAGCCCTAGTGCGCGCAGCAGCAGCGCATTATATCCTCAAACATGACTGGAGACATGCGATCCGGTTCGATATTATTGCCCTGCTCAAACACAATAACGAGCTGCAGTTGACGCACTTCGAGGATGCTTTTTATTAGCTTATTTCCTGAGTCCCTTCGTCGAAATACTTTCCCTATTTTTGGGCTGTATATTCATTTGCATCATGATCGAGAAACTAGAAGCCATCAACGACCGATTCCAAGAGGTAGCAGCATTGCTGGCACAGCCCAATGTTATGGCGGATAGAAAACAACACGCCACCCTGAGTAAGGAGTACAAGGACCTGTCTAAGATCATTAAAGTATACAACCAATATCAAAAAGTATTAGCAGATGTAGAGAGCGCTAAAACGGTCCTGCACACAGAAAAAGACGCTGATTTTAGGGAGCTAGCCAAAGAAGAGCTGGAGCACTTAGAGAAAGAAAAAGGTGCCTTAGAAGAGCAGGTCAAGACAATGCTACTCCCCAAAGATCCCAACGATGATAAGGACATCATTCTTGAGATCAGGGCAGGTACAGGAGGTAATGAAGCGGCCATCTTTGCAGGTGACTTATTCAGGATGTACAAACGCTTTGCAGAAAGCAAGCACTGGAAACTTAACCTGCTCGATACCACCGAAGGAGCAGCTGGAGGTTATAAAGAGATTATATGCACCCTGAGCGGAGAAGAAGTATATGGCACCATGAAGTTTGAGTCTGGGGTCCATCGAGTACAACGCGTACCTGCTACAGAGACACAAGGACGTATACATACCTCCGCAGCTAGTGTAATAGTACTGCCAGAAGCGGGCGACGTAGAAGTAGCTCTCGATATGAACGATGTTCGTAAGGATACCTTTTGCTCCTCAGGTCCTGGTGGCCAATCGGTAAATACGACGTACTCTGCGGTTAGGCTTACGCATATCCCTACAGGCATTGTTGTATCCTGCCAGGACGGTAAGTCGCAGCTAAAAAACCTAGAAAAAGCCCTAAAAGTTCTCAGGGCCAGACTGTACGAACGTGAACTCAAAAAACAGCAAGAAGCCGTAGGCGCAGAAAGGAAATCGATGGTGAAGAGCGGCGATCGGTCTGAGAAAATTCGCACGTACAACTACCCCCAAGGGCGTGTCACAGACCACCGAATTGGCTATACGGTACATAACCTACCCGTGGTGATGGATGGCGGAATAGAGAATATGGTAGAAGCTTTGAGAATCGCCGATAGTACTGCTAAGATGCAAGAAGGAAAGTAAAGTGTGCTATTGGGCTTCTTTGATAGATTATACAGCACGACTCAAAAGATCCTCTCATCTCAGCGAGGTGACCACTATCTTTAATCGGAGATATCTACAAACACACACAAGATGGGTAATTATGTCTGAGGACCCTGGTTGTATCTAGACGTACTTTTTGCTTTACTCGTATCTTGCACTGCACCGTAGTGAAGGATTACTTGATGAGCTGCTTGGCCCAATTCGTGCTTTATCTTATTAAGCTGCCTTTTATTTGCCTTAGAGAGAGAAAAGTACCGCAAGATAGCCTCCGTCAGCAAACTGCCGAGTAGCTCTGCACGCTTCTTTTTATCTATCTCTTGTTGTATATACTCTTTTAGCAACTCAGGGAGCTCAGGTGTAGAAGAAAAAGTTGCATAAGATATCATCTTTGTTCCCATGGCATTATCTAATAATGCTAGCAATTCTTTTTCTAGATGCTTTTTCAAGACCTTGCCTACGCCTACCACAAAAGCAGCATGATTTCTTCTAGATTGGTCTGAGATCTGTTGCTCCTCCTCATCGGAAGAGTATAATTCGGCTACTCCTCCTGTGATATCCTCAACAACACGTAACTCAGCTACTTTCATATCCTGGCTACTAAGCTGCAAAGTGTCTAGCAACTGAGTACGTAGACCTCTTAAAGCACGAAGCTGAGATTGGGTAGTTCTTTGTGCTTGCAACACACGCCTCCATACCAACGGATCGATATCCTGAGCCTCGAACCCCAAAACCTGCTTCCTATAAGAATGCTTAGTGGCTTTCTTCAATTTCTCTACACCTTTCAAAATGCTTCTTCCATATTCTCGAAGGGCACCTCGCCCTGAAGAAGTCTCCAGCTGCCACCGCGCTAGATAGCCCGAAACAGCTTCCTGAGCTGCTTCTGGGGTAGAAAAAATGGTACTACAGGGAACGCTGGCCATCTGAACATCTTCTACTATCTGGGTACGCAAGTGGCATGGTGGCACAACACCTCGATCGCGTTGCAGGCCTGTGGATTCAGCATCACGATTTCCCAAAGTAGTAGGAAGCGCAGACATAGACGTGCCTACTACCTTGGTCGAATCCCCAGAGCCATCAGACGCCTGTTCTATACCAAGATCACCTAGCCCTTTTGCAAGGCTTTCGCTCGATGCTGAATTGGAGGCAACAGTCCCGCGTGGCTTCTCATCTGTCACCTCTAAGCCCAAACTGCCACAACTTTGTAACGAAATATTGAGCCATAATAGGCTTGTATAATATATCGGACAACGCATATGCATATTTATAATACTAAGGAATTCTTTTGTTCCAATTTAGAAAAAATTTTCTAAACAAAAAGACAACTTAGGACGATCTTGTTGGTAAGGTTTAGGCTTCCGCTTCATCTGTTGCAGGGGCTATCTCTACTTTCACTTTTTTTATCTTGCGTGTATCAGCAGAAATAATCGTAAAGGTGAATTCCCGGAAGAAAATCTTCTGGCCAGCGTGAGGCAGTCGACCATTTAGCTCCAACAATAATCCCCCCAAAGATTCGCTTTCTCCTTTCACTTCCTCAAAAATGGCAGGGCGCTCTCCAATAACTTTGCAGAAATCGTTGAGAGAAATCTTACTTTCCAGCACGAACGTGCATTCATTAATTTGTTGGTACAGTATCTCATCCTGATTAAACTCATCAACAATATCTCCAATCACCTCTTCAATAATGTCTTCTAACGTAAGAAGGCCCGAAGTGCCTCCATACTCGTCTACTACAATGGCTATCTGCACTCTCTTTTCCTGGAACTCTAAAAGTAAGGTATCTATTTTCTTATTCTCAGGAACAAAAAAGCACTTACGCAACAAAGATTGCCACGCGAAGTGCTCACGTTCGTCCATGTGTGCCAATAAATCTTTGATGTGTAGTACCCCCTCAATCCTATCGATCGTCTCTTTGTAGACTGGAAAACGAGAGTGGCTCGACCTATTCACTAGGTTCATGAGTTGGTGAAAATCAGCCGTTATATCTACGGCTGTAATCTCCATACGAGGCTGCATAATCTGTTTGGCCGTCAGACTACTAAAGTTGATAATCCCTTTGAGAATTTCTTTTTCTCCCTCAGACGTTCCTTCGGTAGTTGTCAATTCTAATGCCCTGCTCAATTTGTCTATAGACAAATCATAACTTTCTTGTAATACCCCCTTACCCAAAAGATTACCTATGCGCAAGAGTAAACTAGAAAGTGGGCGTAAGGCAGACACAGCAACTGTGAGAAAACCAGCAATGCGCTTAGCAACGCGCAAATTGTTCTGGTTGGCATAAATTTTAGGAATTACTTCACCAAACAATACGATGAAGGTTGTGGAAACCAGGGTATAAGCGAGCAGTATTAGGTTGTTTATATGATCTATGCCAATGATACTCCATAATAGATACGTAGAAAATGTAACAAAAGCAACATTAATCAGGTTGTTTAGTATCAATACCGTAGCTAGCAATCGCCGAGGATGCTGCAAGAGCTTTAAAATCCTCCTCTCTCTATATTCTTGTGTACTTCTACACTGTGTTATTTGTTGATGAGAGAGAGAAAAGAAAGCGACTTCAGTGCCTGAAACGATTGCAGAACACAACAAGAGGGCTAGGAGGACCAAGCCTTTATAAAATAAGTGTAAATGGGGCGTTAAAAAATTAATCAAGCCGACACAATATTCAGTTAGCACGTCTCAAAATAAGGGTATGTAAAGGATACAATACGCCCAAGCTTCACAGTATTATGCTATATCGCAGCTAGAAAATAGTATGAGATCGAGGTTATTGGGCGCTAAAATGGCAAGCCGTCTGTGCCTTCATCCTGCACAATCTCTGGAGTATCAACACTCCGTGGGTCTACCGAATCAGCTGCGCTACCTTTTCCCCCACCGAGCAGCACCAAATTCTGGCCTGCCACTTCTGTAATGTATTTTGTTTGCCCTTCCTTATCTACATAAGAGCGCGAAGTAAGTTTACCTTCAATATAAACCTGCTTCCCTTTGGTAAGGTACTGTTCGGCAATCTTAGCAAGTGGAGTCCACAAAACTACGTTGTGCCACTCTGTAGTAGTTATCTTTTCACCCTCCTTATTCCTGTACGTTTCATTGGTAGCAAGTGTAAAAGAGGCACGCATCCTGTCATGCTCTAAATACCTCACCTCGGGATCTTTCCCTAAATTTCCAAGCAATATGACTTTGTTAACCGCTGACATGTATAGTCCAACTAATGAATTTACAAGTTATGAATAAAATCTTTCTTGTAAAAAATTGTCGATTAAGATAGGTTTAGGAAGTGCCTGGGTTTGAGCCACGGTAAAAGCCCGAACACCAGCCTGGCTCAACAAGGAGGCTGAATCCTGGATAAACGGTATAGTAGCTTTAAAATGAAAAAAGTACACATATAACCGGCGATGTGTTAACAAGTGTTTGTATAGAATAGGCTGGCTAACCATCGATAGTTGATGGCGTTGTATCAATGCCACTAATGAATCTTCCAACCGATCTATTGTGCGGGGTTGCCTATGTTCCACCCAATAAAAGTCATACAAGCCTGCCCAGATACCGCGATCATGTCTACGTCTCATATATAACTTATCATCATGTTGTAGAACAATGTAGTGTAAGTATCGTTGCTTTATTTTTGTTTTCTTAGTTTTTACCGGCAATACGTGTTGCCTATCGGTACGAAATGCTACGCAATCGTCTTTAAAAATGCAAGACTTGCATTTTGGGTTGCTTGCTGTACAATGCGTAGCCCCGAAGTCCATAATAGCTTGGCTATACAAATCAGCATCTGCTTCGGGCACCAATGACTGTGCAAGCGTGTAGAAAGCCTTAGTACCCCGCGTAGACGCAATATCCTCTTCTACACCAAACACGCGAGCCAATACGCGGTACACATTCCCATCCACAGCAGGAACTGCTTCTTTAAAAGCAATAGAGGCAATGGCACCAGCCGTATATTTGCCTACGCCTCTCAAATGTAGCAACTCCTTATACGTGCTCGGAAACTTACCCCCTAAATCGTCAGCGACCATGCGCGCGCAAGCATGTAGGTTTTTAGCTCTAGAATAGTACCCTAGTCCCTGCCATAAGCGTAATACCTCTTCTTCATCTGCTCGTGCCAGGTCCTGAACAGAAGGATAATTTTCAATAAACCTTTGGTAGTAAGGAAGCCCCTGAGCGACTCTGGTCTGCTGAAGGATAACCTCCGAAAGCCAAATCTTATAGGGGTCATGGGTCTCACGCCAAGGAAGATCTCGTTTATGGGTTTGGTACCAAGCGAGCAAACGCAAAGCGAATAGGGATTTCTCTAGCATTGTTTATTAGTCGATTAGACAGGCATTGCATAGAATGTTATAGCAATACCATGCGCTCAGGATGAAATATTTTCAATGGTATAAAAACACTATACGACTCTCTCAATAAAAAGACCTACTTTTGTCCGCACTGGAACTGGGATATAGAAACACGCGAATCTAGTGGAAAAAATAAAGGTTATTTATTAGTTTATAGTGTGATCAAAGGAGAGATTATTACTGAAATTGCGAAAAAAACCGGCATCAGCAAATCGGATGTACGCCTTACGGTAGAAACGCTGCTTCAGATTATCAAAAACACGGTGGAAAAGAAGGAAGAAGTAGCCTTTAGAGGCTTTGGTAGCTTCCTGCCTAAAAGAAGAGCAAAAAAAATAGCCAGAAACATACCGCAAAATACGGCACTTATCATTGAGGAGCACTATGTACCTAGCTTTAAGCCTTCTAAAGTCTTTAGAGAGCAGATCAAGACAACCACAAGTGGAGGCGCTTAGGCGTACGCTTGCAAAGTAATAGTATTGCGCGCGCTATGATGGCAATGCGTAAGACAGCCAATGTATATTGCAAGAAAATGTTTCGTGGCTAGGTAGAGTGCAGGGCAAGATCTCCTAGAAAAGAGGAAGCATTCAGAACATAAATTCAAGAAAATAGTACTAAATTAGCAGTTCGCGATGCTGTATATGGTTAAAGAGTGTCATTGACTAACTTAGCTACACAGATTGCCCGTGTGGCTGCATTCGAGAATCAGATGAATTAGTTCAGTATTGGACTGTTCCCTTCTGGCCTTTTTAGAGAGTTTATTGCTTCAATGACCGCAGCAGAACATTAAAAAACGACTACCAGTATGCCTTGTGGTAAAAAAAGAAAAAGACACAAAATTGCTACCCATAAACGCAAGAAGCGTCTTAGGATGAACAGACACAAAAAGAAATAACAACATCAACAAGATTGGTGTTTTAGTCTTTACTCTCCATGTAAGCGCTGCATTGTCCTACTTTTTCCACCTCGGGTAAACTTAACACTGTAAGGATTGGCTAATGAATTAGTTATTAACGCTACGCAAGATGGCTTTCGGATAGCACTTCTGAAAGATAGAGGACTACTTGAGTATCATATAGACCAAAGAGATAATAGCTTCACGGTTGGAGATATCTATTGGGGTACCATCAAAAAGCTCACACCCAGCCTAAATGCCAGCTTCGTTGACATAGGGTACAAGAAAGATGCCTTTTTGCATTACTCTGACCTAGGGCCGCAGTTTAAATCCCTTAATAAGTTTGTTCAGCTGGTCAAGAAAGAAAAAAGAAAAGACTACGACCTGAGTGAATTTAGCATCGAACCAGCCATAGATAAATTAGGTAAGATTGGCAATGTACTTGTCCGAGGCCAACACATACTGGTACAGGTAGTCAAGGAACCTATCTCTAACAAAGGACCCCGACTTTCTGCTGCGCCTGCCATAGCAGGTAGGTATATGATACTCGTTCCTTTTATTGACACCATTAACATTTCTAGAAGAATTGTGGGCAGCGAAGAGAGGCATAGACTTATGCGACTCATCGCTTCTATCAAACCCAAAAACTTTGGGATTATTGTTAGAACAGCAGCAGAAAAAAGGTCTGCAGCCGAACTAGACAAGGACCTAAAAGACTTGCTCAAGAAATGGGAAGTAGGGGTGGAGAAACTCAGCATAGCAATGCCTAAAGATAAAATCATAGGCGAGATCAACCGCGCTTCTTCTATTTTGAGAGATATGCTCAATGAGTCCTTTGATAACATCATTGTAGACGATAAGAAAGCTTATGACGAAATCAAGGAATACACAAAAAGGATTGCTCCTGAAAAAGAGAAAATTGTCAGATACTATCAAGGCAAAGCCAAGCTATTTGAACATCTAGGGATCGAAAAGCAGCTGAAGATGCTTTTTGGACAAACCGTAAACATGGCAAGTGGGGGATACCTGATTATCGAACATACAGAAGCCATGCACGTTATAGATGTGAACAGCGGCAATAAAACAGCGGAAGATCAGGAAGAGATGGTGCTGCAGGTCAACCTATCAGCTGCTCAAGAGATAGCACGGCAGCTTAGGCTGAGAGATATGGGGGGCATCATTGTTGTAGACTTCATCGATATGAAGAATACCGAGTATAAAAAAGAGCTCTACCAAAAGATGAAGGAGTATCTCAAAGAAGATCGGTCTAAGACAACAGTGCTACCTATTTCCAAGTTTGGGTTGATGCAGCTTACACGCCAACGTGTAAGGCCAGAGATGAATATCGTCACCCAAGAACAGTGCCCTACCTGTGCAGGAACAGGCAAGATAGATGCTTCTATTGCAATTGCTGAGCAGATTGAGCGAGCCCTTCAACTAATACTAGAAACTCAAAATGAAACGGGAATAACGCTTGGCTTACATCCCTATCTGTATGCTTATTTTACTTCGGGATTTCCATCAAAGAGATTAAAATGGCTACTGCAATACAAGAAATGGATAAGCCTTTTAGAAGACTCTTCTATAGGTATTACTGAATTCAAGTTTTTCAACAACCGGGGAGAAGAAATCGAACTAACACGGTGACTTATTACCTGCGCAAGGAGTGCGCCGTCCTAGCTCGGGAAGCATGAGGGAAGCCGCAGCCGATGGCCGTTAATAGACATCTTATAGCTGAGACAAGAATTTTAACGATCAGGCAACGAAGCGCCTAATTTTTTTCCTACCCTTTCGTTTTAGGAAAAGAGCGGCGTCCGCCGACTAAGCGCCCTATTCTCTTAAGTCCATAGGGCCAAGTTGGCGGCTAGACGAATGAACAGTGCGGCAGATGCCAAAGAACAAACAACTAGACATGCACATGTCGTTCTGCCCGATACGAGGAACGGACCAGCGGTCCAGATTCTACATATTTCAAGCCTCTGCGAAGGCCTTCTTCTTTGAAATGTGCAAACTTAGCAGGAGGCACATACTCCGCTACCGCCAGATGCAACGGGGTGGGCTGTAGATACTGGCCTATGGTAAGGATATCAAGACCGTGAGCTACCAGGTCATCTATCGTTTTGTAGACCTCATCATCGGTCTCTCCCAGCCCCAGCATAATACCCGACTTCGTTCTTTTGCCATATTTTTGGGTCAGCTGGATCTGCTCCAAGCTACGCATATATTTGGCTTGTGGTCTCACCTTCCTATAAAGTCTTTCTACAGTCTCTAAGTTATGAGACACTACCTCCTGGCCTGCTTCGATCATTCTATAGAGGGCTTTCCAGGTCCCTTTTACATCGGGAATCAATGTTTCTATGGTTGTAGCAGGGCAAAGCTTTTTGACTTCCTGGACGGTTTGAAACCAAATCTCTGCTCCCCGGTCTGGCAGTTCATCGCGATTGACAGAAGTGATCACTGCATGCTTGACACCCATACGCTGGATGGCCTCTGCAACTCGTTTAGGTTCTTTTGTGTCATACTCAGGGGGCCGCCCCGTAGCCACCGCACAGAAGGTACAGCTACGGGTACAGACATTTCCCAAGATCATAAATGTGGCAGTACCTGCCCCCCAACACTCTCCCATATTAGGGCAATTTCCACTAGTACAAATGGTATGGAGCTTATACTGATCTACAATATTACGTACCTGGGTATATTTTTTGCCCACCGGCAACTTCACCCGAAGCCAGTCAGGCTTCTTTAGCTGATTTTGTCGTATTGCTTCAGAAGATGGCTTACGAGGCATGTAGAACTTATTAAAATATCTAAGTTACTAATGGTTTAGTGTACCCCCAAATGCAATCCTACGGCTTGGTAGAAAAATAGTCAGGCTACCCACGCAGGGTAGCCTGACTATTGAGTCCATGCGCTTATACTAGTCCAAAAGCTTCGCCAAGTTGTAGCCTAAGTACATTTTACACGTGAAATTTATTTTTGCTTCGTCACACTGCTTTAAAGTAGACAGCCCTTTGCTCATCGCTATCCCCCATTGTATACCTCCGGGCCACTCAAAATCGAATCCCCAAACGGAGTGTGTAGTCCACTTACGAATATCGTCTTCATCTTTTAGCCTTGACCCCAACTCTTTAACTTCTTTACGAACCTCATCAATATCATCCGAAGGATCTAGAAGTATCTTTCCTCCAATAAGTCGATTAAGCTGCACGCCTACATATAAGCCAAATTGCCTTTTCTCACCCGGATATAATCGAAAAAGTAAAGGCATAGCTACATAATGGGGGCGGACAAACGCATCTGATTCTGGTGAATTGTCTATCCCTTTCATGAAGTAGAAATCCGAGAACTTTAAAATAGCAGCCTGAAGACCGATAGCCTCGTGAACCTTGTACTCCCCAAATACACCCCATGTGGATAATGTGATGCCTTTTAAATGAACCCCGAACTTAACTCTATCTTCTATCCCATTAGATATACTATGAGCGTGCGTAATAGGAAAAAGTATGAGTAATGCGACAAAAACGTAGTTTTTATTTTTCATAATTTTAATAAGTAGTTAATTATTCTTACCAAATCAGCCAATATAGCTTAACTGATCATCAAATTTTACAAAAATATGAATAAGTTTTTTACAAAAAAACTTTGCAGCAAACAAATGTCAACGGCAAAGCACTACCCCCCAACCTCGCTTTGGTTGATAATACAAAAGGGAAGTACGTTTTCACAAAATTCCTACCTTATTGCTACAATGCTGCTCTTATTTTTATAACTCAACAAAAAACGAGTAGCTTCGTATACCATTATCTCTATACGTCTTACACGGCCATGATCGACTTCGAGCGCTTTACCCTAGACAATGGCCTACAGGTCATCGTTCATGAAGACCCCAGCAGCACGGTAGCGGCTGTCAATATCATGTATGACGTAGGTTCACGTGACGAAGCACCCCACAAAACAGGTTTTGCGCACCTGTTTGAGCACCTGATGTTTGGAGGATCCAAGCACGTTCCTGCTTACGACAAAGCACTCCAACAGGTAGGAGGTGACAACAATGCTTACACAAGCCCTGACGTCACGAACTATCACTGCATTCTTCCCGCTGACAACCTAGAAACAGCGTTTTGGGTCGAATCAGACCGCATGTTGGAACTATCATTTGCTCCCCAAGGTTTAGCCGTACAAAAAAAGGTGGTGATCGAGGAGTTTAAGGAACGGTATCTCAATCAGCCTTATGGTGATGTGTGGCTAAAATTGTGCGACTTGGCTTACACGCAACATCCCTATCGCTGGCCCACCATTGGTAAAGAAATTAGCCACATCGAGAAAGCTGCCATGAAAGATGTAAAAGATTTCTTTTATAAATTTTATGTACCTAACAATGCCGTCCTGGTCGTGGCAGGAGCCGTCCAATATGAAGAAGTCAAAGAACTAAGTGAAAAATGGTTTGCTCCCATCCCTGCTGGCCCAGCACATAAGAGGATCTTGCCTAAGGAGCCTTTACAAACTTCGTCCAAAAGCCTAAAAATAACCGCTGATGTTCCCTTAAATGCCTTTTACAAAGCCTATCACATGCCCGGAAGATTATCCCAGGACTACCATGCCGTAGAACTCATGACCGACATCTTAGGCGGAGGCAAGTCTGCAAAGCTATACAAACAGCTAGTTGATACAAAGCAGTATTTCAATGCGATCGGAGCATACACCACCGAAACGGTCGATCCAGGTTTATGCATCATTAGCGGTAGCCTGAATGATGGGGTTTCTTTTGAAGTAGTAGAAGAGGAAATACAAAGTATTGTTGCAGCCCTACAACACCAACCTATAATAGAACAAGAGCTGAATAAAGCAAAGAACCGAGCAGAAGCGCATCGGGTGTTTTCGGAAGTAGACCTGCTCTATCGAGCACAAGAGTTGGCCATGGCTACTATACTAGGCAATACCGACCTAGTCAATCAAGAGGTTGACAAGGTACACAAAGTGACGCCAGAAGCCATACAAAAGATGGCACAATATATACTCACCCCTGAAAATTGTGCTACTATTTACTACCAACGTAAGTAATAAATAGCGTTACTACCTTGGATACTGCAAAACAGGTGATGGGTACACAAGACACGATGAAGGAGCCCCAACTCATCACGACTGAGGACGGATCACACAGCTTATGGATGCCTGAGCTGAAAGAAAGTTATCATTCCACACATGGTGCTATTCAAGAAGCCCAACATGTTTTTATTCACCACGGTCTACTTCATTGGTTAAACAGCGAAGCTAAATCCAGTATTAACATCCTAGAAGTAGGATTAGGGACTGGCCTTAATGCGTTACTCACCTATCTGGTATCGCTAACAAAACAAATACAAGTAGCCTATACAGGCTTGGAGCCCTTTCCTATCCCCCGTAAGTATGTACAAAGCCTTAATTACGCCACACAGCTTGCCCAACAAACAAGTAATGCCGTCACCTACCAAGAACTACAGGCAGTTTTTGAAAAATTACATCGGGGAACTGCAATAGCTGCTTTCAGAATAGCGGATCACTTCTTGCTTAGGAAAAGTAATCACTCCCTTCAAGTCTTCTCTGTCCCATCCAATACCTTTGACTTGATCTACTTTGATGCCTTCTCGCCTAACAAGCAGCCTACGATGTGGTCTATGGACGTGCTTCAAAAAGTATATCAGATGATGAAGTATCGTGGAATCATCGTTACTTACTGCGCACAAGGAAGGCTCAAGCGCCACCTCAAGCAGTTAGGCATGCAGGTGGAGGTGCTACCTGGACCACCAGGAAAAAGAGAAATGATAAGGGCTCGAAAATAAAGGCATATTGGAGTGGTTGGCAAAAGAAGAATCGAACAAGAAGTAGGGAAGTGTATGCCGCACTAAGGTAAGCTAGTGCAAAAACACAGGAGTGACATTTCTCTTCTAACGGGAAGTAGTGTATTACGCTTTAATTTCTACTTCCACCCCACTGGGTAGTTCTAGCTTCATCAAGGCATCTACCGCCTTGGCGTTATTAGAGTAAATATCGATAAGCCGCTTGTAGGTAGCATATTGAAACTGTTCTCTGGACTTTTTGCTTACATGCGGCGACCTGAGGACCGTGTAAATCTCCTTTTTGCTAGGCAACGGAACGGGGCCACTTACAATAGCTCCTGTAGCCTTTACAGCCTTAACTATCTTTACCGAAGATTTGTCGATCAGGCTATGGTCATAAGATTTGAGCTTGATACGTATTTTCTGATTCATAGGTCAATCTATTTTACTACTCCCCCTTTTACTTTCTCTATAATGCCATCAGCCAAATTTTTAGGTACTTTTTCGTAGTGAGAAAAAGTCAGCGTGGCTGATGCACGCCCCGAGGTAATTGTACGTAAGTCTGTCACATACCCAAAGAGTGATGCCAAGGGTACATAAGCTCTGACGACTTGAACACCTCCTTTGATTTCCATATCTCTCATGAGGCCTCTTCTCCTATTCAGATCACCGGTCACAGCACCTGTAGATTCATCAGGCGTAGTCACCTCTACCGCCATGATGGGTTCCATCAGTACAGGATTGGCCTTCTTGGCTGCTTCTCTGAACCCTATTCTAGCTGCCAATTCAAAGGAAAGTGCATCCGAGTCCACATCATGATAAGACCCATGAAACAACCTCACTTTCATCGCTTCTATAGGATAACTAGCCAAAGGACCGTTGGCCATAGCGGCCTCAAAGCCTTTTTGAACAGCCGGGATAAACTCTCTCGGAATAGCTCCCCCTACAATCTCATTAATAAATTCTACCCCTACCTTATCATCCTCTCTAGGGCCTAGCTCAAAGACAATATCGGCAAATTTACCCCGACCACCGGTCTGCTTTTTGTATACTTCTTTGTGCTCTACACTAGCGGTGATTGCCTCTTTATACGCTACCTGTGGCGCACCCTGGTTAATTTCTAGCTTGAACTCTCTTTTCAGGCGGTCGATGATGATTTCTAGGTGCAGCTCGCCCATCCCTTTCAGGACAGTCTGACCGGTCTCTTCATTGGTTTCTACCTTGAGTGTTGGGTCCTCTTCTACCAGTTTGGTGATAGCCATCGAAAATTTGTCCACATCTGCCTGTTTCTTAGGCTCGATAGAATAGCCAATGACTGGCTCTGGGAAGGATATCGACTCTAGCACAATTTTGCTCTTCTCATCTGTAAGGGTATCTCCTGTCTTGATATCTTTAAAGCCTACACAAGCACAGATATCACCTGCTTCTATGGTACCGATAGGGTTTTGCTTATTAGAATGCATTTGCATCAAACGGGAGATCCTTTCCTTTTTTCCTGTTCGATTATTATATACATACGACCCCGCATCAAGCTTTCCAGAGTACACACGCATGAAAGCTAATCGCCCTACAAAAGGATCCGTCGTAATTTTAAAAGCAAGTGCAGCAAAAGGCTCTTGTACCGCGGGTCTTCTCATTTCCTCTTGTCCACTTGTAGGATTGACTCCCTGTATAGGAGGAAGATCTTGCGGCGAAGGAAGGTACGAGCACACGGCATCTAAGAGTGCCTGGACTCCTTTGTTTTTAAAGGCAGAACCGCAGAGAACAGGCGAAAACGATAGATCGATCACGGCCTTCCGGATAGCAGCAACCATTTCTTCTTTGGTAATACTATCAGGATCCTCGAAGAATTTTTCCAAGAGCGCATCATCATATTCGGCTACACGCTCTACTAGCTTTTGTCGCCACTCTTCTGATGTCGCTTGAAGATCCTCCGGGATAGGTACAACTCGATAAGTCATACCCAGATCTTCCTCATTCCAAATGATGGCTTGGTTAGTAATCAAGTCAACGATACCCTTGAAGCTATCTTCGCTCCCAATAGGAATCTGTAGCGGAACAGGATTAGCACCCAGCTTTTCCCTGATTTCTGTTACGGCTTGGAAGAAGTCTGCACCGGCCCTATCCATTTTATTGATAAAGCATATCCTAGGAACCTGGTACTTGTCTGCTTGCCTCCACACAGTTTCTGACTGGGGCTCTACTCCTGATACGGCGCAGAAAAGGGCAACAGCACCGTCTAATACACGCAAAGAACGCTCTACCTCTACTGTAAAATCAACGTGGCCAGGCGTATCAATAATATTTACTTTATATTCCTGGGTTTTATCGGTAGCACTTCCTTGAGAAGTAGGGTACTTCCAGAAGGTCGTCGTTGCAGCAGAGGTAATGGTGATACCCCGTTCTTGTTCCTGCTCCATCCAATCCATCACCGCGCCTCCTTCGTGCACCTCACCTATCTTGTGCGTAAGACCTGTATAATAGAGAATCCGCTCCGTTGTCGTTGTCTTACCGGCATCGATGTGGGCCATGATGCCTATGTTCCGCATGCAACTTAAGTCTTTGCTCATTACTTGATTCTAAAATGTGAAAATGCACGATTGGACTCTGCCATCTTATGGATATCATTCTTCTTCTTAACGGCATTACCCCCCCCTTTAGAAGCAGCAATAATCTCATACACCAGCCTTTCTATCATCGTCTTTTCTCCTCGGGTTCTCGCACAGTCGATAAGCCACTTGACGCCCAAGGCAACCTTGCGGCCGGCTCTCACTTCGACAGGAATTTGAAAGGTAGCTCCCCCCACACGTCTCCTTTTTACCTCAATAGAAGGGATTACATTATTCAAGGCTCTCTTCCATACTTCCAATCCTTCGTCTTCTGTCTTTTCGGCTACTTTATCGATAGCATCATAGAACAAAGAGTAGGCTAAGTTCTTCTTGCCATCTTTCATGAGAGAGTTCACAAACCTTGTTACCAGTGGGTCTTTATATTTGGGATCAGGTAAAAGTGGTCTTTTTTTGGCTTGGCCTTTTCGCATTTCGCTATCTTGTACTTTTAGTTGGTTAATACACCACTGAGAACACACAAGGTGTGTCCAGTAACTTATTTTTTGGGAACCTTAGTGCCATACACCGATCTTCCTTGTTTTCTTCCTTCTACGCCAGCTGTATCTAGTGTGCCACGTATGATCGTGTATTTCACACCAGCTAAGTCTTTGGGCCCTCCACCTCTTACCAGTACAATAGAGTGCTCTTGTAGGTTGTGTCCTTCACCAGGAATGTACGCTAGCACTTCCTTACCACTAGTAAGTCTTACTCTAGCCAGCTTCCTCATCGCTGAGTTTGGCTTTCGGGGAGTAGCAGTATATACTTTGACACAGACGCCTTTGCGCTGTGGACACCGGTTCAAGGCAGGCGATTTCGTTTTACTACTTAGTCTCTTTCTTCCGTTTCTGACTAATTGTTGTATGGTCAGCATTTCGTTTCGATTTTTATTCTCTGTCCGGTTTTAATGAAAACCTAGCGAGAGTCGCAAAGTTAGGGAAATAGTCTATCTTAATCAAGAAAGCAGTATCCAACGTACTGCCTTGATTCTGGTAGTGTTAAGCACTTCGTACCAAGGCGGCCTATTTTATAGTTAAAGACAGTAGCCTGATCTTGCTTTATCCCTGCTTTTGCATTAATCTCGGTTACAAACTAAAATCTATGCCATGACTCAAAAACATCGCTACCGAGCCTTCATTAATCATTTTACTCAAAATCAACCGAATCCGACTACCGAGCTCGACTACAAAACTCCCTTTCAGCTACTCGTTGCCGTTATTTTAAGCGCACAGTGCACAGACAAACGCGTCAACATGGCTACGCCCGCGTTGTTCAAAGCCTTCCCTAGCTCTAAGCACATGGCTCACAGTCACTTCGAAGATGTGTTTCCCTACATCAAAAGTATCTCTTACCCCAACAACAAGACCAAGCATTTGCTCAAGATGGCCCAAATGGTCGAGGAAGACTTTGCCGGGAAAGTACCCGAACAGGTAGAAGACCTACAAAAATTGCCCGGAGTAGGCAGAAAGACTGCTCATGTAATTGCTTCTGTATTATACAACCAGCCTACATTGGCTGTAGACACCCATGTATTTCGTGTGTCAAAACGGTTGGGTCTAGTAAGCGAAAAAGCTACAACACCCCTAGCTGTAGAGAAGGAACTTACTCGGCACCTACCTGAAGCCTATATTGCCAAGGCACATCACTGGCTCATTCTGCACGGACGCTACGTTTGCCTGGCCCGCAAACCCAAATGCGAGGCCTGTGAACTGACTACTTTCTGCCGATACTTTGAACGAGGGGTCATGACTTAAGGCAGGACATCCTTACTTTCATTCTACATAGCTCCATTGCACGTCTGTAGGCGTATCCTGCAAGGAAATACCTAGCGCTTTAAGTTGAGCTCGGATAGCGTCTACCTGATCATACTGCTTCCTCGATTTAGCTTGATTGTATAGCTTTAATAGAATATCGAGAAGGGCGGTAGTAGGAATGTTAGATTTTTGGTACAAGCCTAAAACATCCTTCACAAAAGAAACATAGGTATCTTTCAATTGATCAAAAGCTGTTCTCCCTAGCAAATGGGGAAATACTTGTCTGCTCCTAAGAGCGTTGATGGTCTTGAGTAAGCCAAAAAGCGCTGCTATCACCTGCGCCGTGTTGAAATCATCGTTCATGGCTTCGTGGCAACTATCACAATGCTTCTTGATTTCTACGACAAGATCTTGATTGATGTCTTCTTCGCCATCTTCTGGGTAAGTCAGCTCTTCAAGTGCTTTCAGGCCATTCATTAGCTTGAGGTACCCTGATCGGGCAGCGTGGAATGCCTCATTAGAAAAATTAAGCATTCCACGATATTGGGCTTGCAGTATAAAAAATCGTAACACCATAGGGGAGTAAGCCTGATTTAGTAGTGGATGCGTACCTTGAAAAAGGTGCGCTAAAGTAATGGCGTTACCCAGCGATTTCCCCATCTTTTGGCCATCAATCGTAATCAAGTTGTTGTGGAGCCAATACTTAGCGGGCTCAGTGTGGCAGGCCACTTGCCCCTGAGCCAACTCACACTCATGGTGAGGAAAAAGCAAATCTATACCTCCCCCGTGAATATCAAATTTCGGCCCCAAATACTTTTTGGCAATGGCTGAACACTCTATATGCCAACCTGGAAATCCCTCACCCCAGGGAGAAGGCCAGCGCATAAGGTGCTCTGGGGTAGCCTTCTTCCACAAAGAGAAATCTAGTGGACTACGTTTTTCTTGCTGACCACTGAGGCTTCGCGTACCGGTCAACATGTCTTCTATTATTCTTCCTGATAGCTTACCGTAATGGTGAGTCTTGTTGTATGCCGCCACATCAAAATACACAGAGCCGCAGCTTTCGTAGGCCAAGCCAGCCTTGACGATCTGCTGGATCATCGCAATCTGCTCAGGAATATGTCCACTCGCACTAGGTTCGATACTCGGTGCCTGCACGTTCAGCAAAGCCATGTCTCTATGGTAGCTATTGGTATAGCGTTGCACCACCTCCATGGGCTCTAGCGCTTCTAACCGCGCTTGCTTTTGTACTTTGTCCGCACCCGTATCGCCATCCCGCTCCAGATGACCTACATCGGTAATGTTCCTCACATACCGCACTTGATAACCCAAATGCTTCAAATACCTAAAAATAATGTCGAAACTGATGGCACTACGGGCATGCCCCAAGTGTGCCGGACCATACACAGTAGGGCCACACACGTACATGCCCACGAACGGAGCGTTCAAAGGCACGAAACGCTCTTTCTGGCGTGTAAGGGTATTGTAAACTTTGAGTTGACTTTGCATAACGTAAAGTTACGAGATTGGTAATTCATAATGAGAGTTCGATGAAATAACCAGTCAATAAGCCGACGTATTGAAGCTATGCAACATAGATGCTACGAGATCTTTGCATAACCCGGCTAGTTTTTTATCACTCCTATGAGGAAAAGTCTTTCAGGAGTTGACTACCTATTGCCCCCCTTTTTGAGGAGGGAAATGCCCTCCTTTTCTGTTTTGCATACGATTGGGACGTAATTATTATTGGGAGCCTGTATTAAGGAAATATTTACAACAGCCCCGTGTAGTGAGTATTGGCGATTTCTTTTTAAATTTGGTTGCGATTATTACAATACGATTCAGTCTAATTTATCATGATGAATAAAAAATATTTTCTCGCAAGTATCCTCTTTGCAGTGTTTCTGGGCGGAGGGATCGCACTAGGAAGCCATCAGCTTCTTATTATGCAACAGAGGCAGACCCCTGTCCAGCATAAACCTAACACACCGCAACCCCCTATCCAGTTAACTAGCCTCGTAGCCGTTGAGAAACAGACAGAAACGCCAAGCCTAATTCAAGCTGCCCAAATCGCTACGCCAGCTGTGGTACACATTAAAGCTTCGTATGAAGCTAAAGTCATGCAAGCACCCCGGTCAAATACACCACTCGATCAATTGTTTAGGGATTTTTTTGGAGAAGGCTTTGATTCAGGCCCTAGAGAATATAAGAGTCAGCCGCAGTATGCTACAGGGTCGGGTGTCATCATTACTGCAGAGGGATATATCGTTACCAATAACCACGTTATCGATGAAGCAGACCAGATAGAAGTAATGCTAGATGACAATCGTAAATACAACGCCCAACTCGTAGGGCAAGATCCCAATACAGATCTAGCTCTTCTCAAAATCAAGGAGAAAGACTTACCTTACCTCCAGTTTGGCAACTCAGATACGCTCCAGGTGGGGGAGTGGGTCCTGGCAGTAGGCAACCCATTTAATCTTACTTCTACCGTCACCAAAGGCATTGTTAGTGCTAAAGCACGGGCTATAGAAATCCCACAAAGTAAAAACCAGATGCGTATCGAAGCTTTTATCCAAACAGATGCTGCTGTCAACCGTGGGAATAGCGGCGGTGCATTGGTGAATCTCAAGGGCGAATTGGTGGGCATCAATACGGCCATTGCTTCCAATACAGGTAACTTCACTGGCTATTCCTTTGCCATTCCTACCTCTATCGTAAAAAAGATTACTGATGACCTCAAGAAATACGGTACTGTGCAGCGGGCTATGCTAGGAATTAGCATTAGAGACGTGGACGCAGATCTGGCCGAAAAAGAAGGGCTTAAAAAGTTAAGCGGAGTCTACATAGCCGGAGTCGGTAAAAAAGGAGCTGCTGCCGAAGCGGGCCTGCAAGTCGGAGACGTCATTGTAGCTGTCAATGGAAACAAGATCAAAAATACCTCCCAGCTACAGGAACAGATTGCACGCTACAAGCCCAATGATAAGGTCAGAGTCACATTCTATCGCAAAGATCAAGAGAAGACCGTCACAGTGACACTCAAAAGTATTGAAGAAAAAATGCCAATGGTACGCACACAAAACACTGTAGAGTTAGGAGGCGCTACGTTTGAGAACGTAGATCAAGCTGTACTCAAACAACTGAATCTCAAGGGAGGCGTACGCATTAAGGCACTCAAGGCAGGGCTGTGGAAACAGGCAGCACTTCAACAAGGCTTTGTTATTACTACTATTGATAAAGAACCTGTTGAGAATTTAGATAAGCTTTGCAACATTTTGAATCGTAAAACGGGCATAGTCGTGATTGGAGGGTGCGATAAAAATGGAACAAAGATTTATCGTGCTGTAGACTTGGATAATCAATAAGGGCCCACACATGCTGATACCATGGAAATCAAATCAGCCGTGTTTGCAGGTAGTAGTGCAACCTACACGCAGTGCCCACAGGCAGAAAGACCGGAACTAGCCTTCATGGGGCGGTCCAACGTGGGGAAGTCTTCATTGATCAACATGTTGCTCGGCCGCAAGCAACTCGCTAAAACCTCCGGTAAGCCAGGTAAAACACAACTAATCAATCATTTTCTGGTTAATGATAACTGGTACCTTGTCGACTTGCCAGGATATGGTTGGGCAAAGGTAAGCAAGATCCAAAGACAGCAATGGGCTAAGATGATCCAAGCTTACTTACTACATAGAAAGCAGTTGCTTTGTGTCATGGTCCTCGTAGATGCAAGGCATCCTCCGCAAAAGCGAGACGTAGTCTTTATCAATTGGCTAGGGGTACACCACATCCCCTTTGTTGTATTACTTACCAAGGCAGATAAGAGCGCCAAGCAGCAGGTGAGTAAAAATTTGTCTATGCTGCAGCAGGTCTTGAGTAACGACTGGGAAGAAATACCTCAAATACTAGTGACCTCCTCGCAAGAGAAGACGGGACGTGAAGAAGTCTTGCGTTGTATTCAGCATGCGCTGAGCACCGCATCAACATGATTTGCCCGGTGCGGCTTTATCAGCAGAAACCCTGGATAATCAGCAGCTGGGACGTTAAAAATAATCTATCTCGGAATTAGCACTTAGTCAAAGTCCTCTCCCCCAACTTCTTTACTTTTAAATTTAACATTGGCCGGAATCTACATCCATATCCCATTTTGTAAGCAGGCTTGTCATTATTGCGACTTTCACTTTAGCACCAATACGCGCCTACAAGAGCCGATGCTGCAAGCCATTTCCAAAGAGCTGGGAATGCGTAAAGCCTACCTAGGTACAGCCCAGGTAAAGAGCATTTATTTAGGAGGCGGTACCCCTTCGCTCTTAGCGCCAGAGGCGTTAGAAGCACTACTAACGCTGATTGATCAAAACTTTTATCTTAGCCATGTCATAGAGGTTACACTAGAAGCGAACCCAGATGACATCACCCTTACTCGGCTACGGTCTTGGAAGAATCTGGGTATCAACCGACTGAGCATCGGAATACAATCTTTTGAAGATAGTGTGCTGCGCCACCTTAATAGAGTACATGATAGCAAAAAAGCGATTACCAGTGTAGAAGTAGCCAGAAAAGCGGGCTTTGATAACCTGAGCATCGACCTTATGTATGCCATACCAGGCATTAAGCAAGAGATGTGGGAGGCCAGCTTAGCAAAGGCAATCCAACTGCAGCCAGAGCACATCGCCGCCTATTGCCTTACCATTGAAAAAAATACGGCCTTTGGGCGATGGTACCAAATCGGGCGACTCAAAGCAGTGCAAGAAGCAGTTGCTGTGAGGCAATTTGAAGTATTGGTAGCGGTGCTGACAACACATCACTACGAGCACTACGAAGTCTCTAACTTCAGCCAGTCTGGACATTATGCACAGCACAATACCAACTATTGGAAGCAAGGCCAGTATTTGGGAGTAGGCCCTAGTGCGCATTCTTACAATGGCAAAACAAGGCAGTATAATGTTGCGCACAATCAGCGCTACGTTGCTAGTCTACAACGCAATGAAATCCCTTGTACCGTAGAAGTACTTACTAGAAAAGACCATATCAATGAGTACGTGATGACTAGTCTACGTACCCAATGGGGCTGTGATATGGCGTGGCTTAAAGACCAGTATGGCTACACACTAGAACATAGCATTTATATCAAACAACTGGTCGATCGCCAATTAGCAGTAAGGAATGGCTCTAAACTGATGCTGACAACTCAGGGAAAGCTTCTAGCTGATCAGATCGCCATCGATTTATTTGTAGATTAGTGACCTTCAAACGCTAGTCGAAGGCATAAATCACAGGCACTAACTTGGCACTGCTACCATGAAGACATACTTAAGAATTTTGGCGCATGCAGGCCCCATTAAGCGGCTGTCTTTGTTCTATGCGCTTACCACTCTATTGGCTATTTGTTTTGGGTTGGTCAACTTAAGCCTGCTGATCCCTTTGCTAGAGGTACTGTTTAGCCAAACCGAGGGTAGCACACTAGGCGCTATGCCTAAACCTGAATTTTTCATTAGTCTGACCCATCTGAAAGAACTATTTAACTACCACTTTATCAACATCATCGCCACCCATGGACGCATCAGTGCGCTGTACTTTGTCTGTATTGTCATGATTATCGCTGTGCTGCTGGCCAACCTTTTTAGGTATTTGGCCGAGATCATAGCCGCAGAGCTACGCGTCAACGTGATACACAATTTACGAAGCGCACTCTTTGACAAGATATCACAGCTACACATGGGCTACTTCACCAACCAGCACAAGGGCGATATCATGGCCAGAACCATGAGCGATGTGCAAGAAGTAGAGCATGCTATGGACTATAGCTTCAGGGCTTTCTTTAAGGAACCGGCTACGATCATTGGCTTTTTCGTTGTGCTATTCTATATATCTCCTCAGCTGACATGGCTGGCACTGCTGGCACTACCCGTCGTAGGAGGGAGTATCACGATTATCGTCAAGAGACTGCTTCAAAGAGCCGCTCAAAGCCAAACATCCCTCAGTAGGTTAACGGGCATCTTGGAGGAAGCTATGGACGGCATGCATATCATTAAAGCCTTTTCTGTGCGTTCTTACATCTCAACCAAGTTCGAGCAAGAAAATAGGGTCTATGCAAAACTCAACCTCTCAATGCTTCTCAAGACCAACCTGATTCCCTTACTATCGGCATTTCTCGGCGTCTTGGTGCTGACCTTGTTATTGGCTTATGGAGGAAGCATGGTCCTATCCCATGAATCCGCATTTACAGCCAGCACTTTCATTACCTATATTATCATCTTCTCGCAGGCACTAGTACCTATCAAGTCTATCTCTAAGTCCTTAAGTAACATTCAGCGTGGTCTGGCAGCAGGAAAAAGAATCTTTGCGCTAGTAGATATTCAACCAGCCATTGCTAATAAGCCAGGTGCACGTGCTGCCAAGAAGCTGAAGCAAGCGATTACTTTCAAGGAAGTGCAGTTTGTCTATGACCATCAACCCATTATCAAGAACCTGAACTTAACCATAGAAGTAAAAAAGAAAATCGCCATAGTAGGGCCCTCTGGAGGGGGTAAATCGACAATCAGCAGTTTACTAAGTAGGCTTTATGATGTAACCCAAGGGGTAATACAAATCGACGGCCTACCCCTTCAAGCGTACGATATCGCATCCTTACGGAAGTTGATAGGAATCATCACACAAGAAACGACGCTATTTCACGATACTGTATTCAACAACATTGCTTTGGGTAGACCCCAAGCTTCAACACGCACTGTTATAGAGGCTGCCCGCATAGCAGATGTACACGAATTTATTCAATACTTGCCCCAGGGTTATCAAACCGTGATCGGGGTAGGAGAAAGCAAACTATCAAGTGGCCAAAGACAAAAATTAGGAATTGCTCGCGGTGTCCTGGGCAAGCCACCTATTCTAGTACTCGATGAGGCCACTTCTGCCCTAGATAGTACTTCTGCCAAGAAGGTACAGGAAGCATTAGATAAGCTAATGCAAGGCAAAACGCTACTGGTCATTGCCCACCGGCTAAGCACAATCCGTAATGCGGATGAGATCTTTGTTATCGATGCTGGGGAAGTAGTAGAGCACGGCACCCATGAAGTGCTTATGCAAAAAGGAGGATTATACAAGCAACTGGTACGAGCGTAGTTTGTACAAAATAGTTCTTGGTTGTCTCTTAGTAACTCACTTCTAAGGCATAGTACTCAGCGAAGTATATGTGGCTTACCCTCGCCCCGGGCAAGCGTTTCTTTTTGTCTGTCACAAAAAGAGAATCGGGCTGCCTTAGCTTGCTCTTCTTAGGCGCAAACGAGGCAAATCTGCCCACCTTCGGTTGTCAGGAATTTGATAAGAAGGTACTAATAATGCCCCTGTGCAGAGAGAGTGAATACTTTGTTTTCACGCACTTCATATATCAACCGATGTTTTCTGTTAATCCTACGAGGCCAGCAACCCGTAAGTGAGTACTTGAGTGGTTCAGATTTTCCAATACCTTCAAAAGGAGTCTTCTGAATCGATTCGACTAACTGACGTATCTTCTTAAGAACAGCGGTATCTCCGTGTTTTTTGAAGTAATTAATGTCTTCTATGGCGTGGATAGTGTACTCTACGGTCAATTCCATATAGCGCTCAACTCCATTTTTTTCGTTTTCCCTTCTCGGACTTGCTGTCTACCTTCCATCACTCTGGCTACAAACAAGGGATCGTAGTGATCTTCTTTTGAGATCTCAAATCTAATCTTTAGAGCTTTCATAACTACTTTAAGTGCATTTGCCTCCTCTTCAGTTTTAGGATGTGCTGTAATAATGCCCTGTGTTTCCATGGTCCATTAGGTTTATAGGCCTTCTATAATAGGTGTCAATTTAAGTAATAATTAGGTCTAACTTGACGTAAAAGTGTCAGAGATAGGGTGTATGCTTAGGGTACACCCTAAGCATACATTAATTGACTACGAACAAGGAATACCTCAATATCTGTGTACCACAGAAGTGCTTAAACAACCTAGTTATAGGTAGCTCACATTTTTATAATCTTTTTATTTTACAATTATTGATTTTTTAACATATATTTGCATAATATATATTCATTAAGTATATGATTAGAAAAATAATTCAGGAATTTGGGCATACTCATATCACTCCTTTTCAAAAACAATGGGATGAAGCACAGGCATTACCTGACTCTCTATTTAAGAAGCTCGGTAAGCTTGGTATGATGGGTGGATTATCTCCTAAAAAGTACGGTGGACTCAATCTGATGCTAACAGAATACATGACAGCCATAGAAGCATTTTCGGAATTAGATGCAGCTGTTACCCTCTCTTTACTAGCACACAACTCCCTATGTATAGGACACATACTGTGTTATGGTAATGAGGTTCAACAAGAAAAGTGGCTTCCAAAACTTGCCTCAGGTGTATGGATTGGTGCTTGGGCACTTACAGAGCCAGAATCAGGATCCGACGTTTCAAACCTGCAAACTGTTGCGCATCGACAAAGTGATGGCTGGTTGATTAATGGTAAAAAGCATTTTATCACCAACGGTTATAATAGTAACTTGATCATATTGATAGCCAAAACACCATTAGAACACAATCCAAACAGCATAAGTGCTTTTATAGTGGAGAAGGGGTACCAAGGTGTTGATGTTGGGAACAGAGATGATAAGATGGGAATGAGAGCGGCTGAGACTGCTGAACTTATTTTCAAGGATTGTTATGTGCCTTCAGAGAACCTCTTGGGAGCCATAGGACAAGGGAAATATCAAATCATGCACATACTCGAAGAAGGCAGAATAGCTATGTCAGCTTTAGCATTAGGTATCGCGAAGCGGTCTCTTACTGTAGCGATTCAACATGCAGAAAAACGCTACCAATTCGAGCAGCCTATTGTTCGATTTCAAGGCATCGCTTTTCAGCTGGCTGAGTTAGCTACACAGATGGAATCTGCGCAGGCATTAGTACAGAAAGCTGTTGCAGAGAAATCTCATGGAAAAAGAGCTCCTAAACTAGTCTCTATGGCTAAACTTCTAACCTCGGAGTTAGCCGTAAAAGCTACTTATATAGCGATGCAAACTTTAGGCGGTTATGGTTATATGAAGCGTAGCCTTATAGAGAAGTATTACAGAGATGCTAGACTCTGCACGATTGGAGAAGGCACTTCTGAGATACAGAAATCTATTATTGTCAAAGAATTACTATCGGAGATAAGGGAGGCAAATTCATGAGATCAATTTAACAAGACACATAGCATGTACAAGGCCCACCAACCACGTAGTACTAGCAGTGTACGATCTGTCATTAGAATGCTTGTGCCTTTCAAAAGTTACTTAATAGCATTAGTAGGGATCCTGTTGCTCTACAGCAGCAACCTATTTTTTAAAACACAGCTTATCAAAAAGATAGTCGATAAATCAGTACAAGTAGCCTCTACATCTGAGACATGGTACTTACTCATAGGCTCCTTCGGCGTAGTATTACTGATTGAGTTTTTCACTTTTAGATTTCAAGAATGGTATACATTAAAATATGAACCTGTACTACAAAATCATATTATTACGTCTGTTTTGAAGCATGTTTTTCAGCGTGAATATGGGTTTTTTCAAACCCATTTTTCAGGAAATTTAACCTCAAAAATTAATGATTTGGCAGTATGTATACCTGCTTTGATAGCCATAGTACTATACGATTACCTCGTTAATTTTTTATTAATAGGCGTAGTATTCCTTAGCTTGTATAAAGTCAGTTGTCGTATTGCCTGGGCTATTCTATTCTGGGCGTTATTGACTGTGATTACGGCAATGAGATTTACCTCTCGTTCACTTCAATTAGCTAAGAAAGCCGCAGAGACTACCTCAAACTTGGTCGGTAAGATTACTGATACATTCGATAACATACTGAGCGTACGCCTGTTTATAGGTAAAAATTATGCCATAAATTCATTAAAACCCATTCAAGAAAAATATCTTGAGACAAACCAACAGTATCGTTGGTGGATGCTAAAATTTTACACTTTGCAGGGATTTATCTTTCAAGTTTACCAAATTTCCTGCCTACTATTCTTGATACAGCTGCATAGCCAGCACCATATCTCTGCAGGGACTTTCGCAATGATATTTTCCATCAATCTGATCATTACCGATAGCTTATGGAAGATGTTTGAGCGTATGCAAGAGCTGAATACGTTGTGGGGTAAAATAAAGCAGGCTCTAGAAGTATTATTATCTCTATCACGAATTCGTGCTAACCCTACAGCCTCATCGTTGGTAGCCAACGCAGGTATGATATGTTTACAGGATGTCACTTTTGGTTATCATCCCACGACCAAGGTCATAAAGAACCAAACATTACGTATAGAAGCCCAGCAAAAGATTGGTTTGGTAGGCCAATCAGGAAGTGGCAAAACTACTTTTATCAACCTTATTGCTAGGTTGTACGATGTAGATAATGGATCTATTCTTATTGATGGGCAAGATATACGCAGTGTCACCCAGGAGACATTGTATAAGCACATTACGTTGGTGGCCCAAGAGAACATCTTGTTTCATGACACCATATTAGAAAATATCCGTTGTGGTAATCCTGAAGCTACTGATGATGAAGTTATCGAGGCCTCTAAGCAAGCGTGTTCGCATGAGTTCATTATTCACCTACCACAACAATACGCTACCGTTGTTGAGTCGCGTGGTCTAGGTCTTTCGGGCGGACAAAGACAACGCATCACCATAGCCAGAGCACTCCTTAAAAAAGCACCTATTGTACTATTAGACGAAATAACAGCGCATCTCGATGTCACCACTTCCAGGAAGTTAAATGCTTCTTTAAGTGATTATTTACATGAAAGTACCGTATTGACTATTAGCCATGATCTTGAGACGTTGAAACAGATGGACCGAATTCTAGTTTTCGATAAAGGCAACATTGTAGAGGATGGAACGCATAGCGAATTAATGGCACAAGGTGCACATTATACAGCTTTTTGGGATGATATGAAGTCCGATAATCGCTGCTAAAGCTAATCAAGCAACTTATGATATTGACAGCATTGGAGATTCAAAAAGAATGCGATTTAGGTAACATAACCATACATCCTTTTTCAATCGGCAATCTAGGTACCATCTCCTACAAATTTTCTCTGGGACGTTACATTATTATAGTATCTAAAGAACAAGATAGTAAACAACCTTCTCACAGAAAGCCATGCATGATCCCTGAAACAGGAATGTTATTACAACCTGATAATGTATACCTAGCCGCTACTTATGAGCGATTAGGCTCCATCCACTTTTCTCAGATGATATTTGGTCTTAAAAAAATTGCTGATTCAGGTATTTATATAGACATATCAGCTAATCTAGGGCATGTAGGTTCCTTAACTCATTGGACATTGGAACTTACTGTAGCGAAGCCAGTTACTGTATATCCTATGCATCTGATCGGCCAGATTGTATTCTGGAGTTTACATGGGACCCATGATAAATATAAGGGAGTTTACAACCAAAATGTACTTCCAGTGAACAGTATAGGAATTTATTGAAACAACATATTATGAAAAGAAAACTAGGCATTCTTATAGAAGGAAGCGATTGCTCTGGAAAAACTACACTAGTCAATCGACTAAGATCACAATTGAGCCCTCAAGGATGGTATTCACTCTCTGTGAGCCACCGTTCTATGAATCAATTTGATAGATATTTAACCAAGTACCTTGATGATGAACACATTATCTATGATCGCTCTCATTTTAGTGAGATTGTTTATGGGAAATTATGGCGTGGGAACTCTGGCTTTACTACTTGGCAACAGCAATTTCTTAGTGATTTTGTACTGAATAATTTTATTGTGGTATTGTCACAAGCTCCTAGAGATATATTAATTAAGCGTTACAAAGAACGTACACAAATCCAGTCTATAGATATCTCAGAACTAGAGCAAGTACAATGTATGTTTAAAACAGTAATGAATGATCCTAGAGTGATTCAATACCATTCTATTAATAGTGTATCATTAGAGAGCGTTATCAATAAAATATTAGCTCCGTTAGGCGTTTTAGACACAAAAACTAATGACCTAAAGCAGTCACAAATACCTAGTAGCAAAAAAGATTTCCTTCTGATAGAAGGTGCGAATGGTAGTGGCAAATCTACTTTAGCTAAACTGCTTAAGATTAACATGGTAGGATGGAGTGTAAAGACCCTAGATTATAAGGAAACAGACTATTTTTTGAGATATTTACGCGCGTATGGCCTCTGTAAAGAAACTATTTTTGACAGAGGTCATATCAGCGAAGCAGTGTACTCAAATATTCTTAGAAGTGGTCAAAGCTTCAATAATCAAGAACTAGGCTCACTGAATGAATATATAGCTAAAAAAGGAACTATCCTTTTTTGCAACCCTCCTTTAGCCGTTATAAAAGATCGTGTTAGCAATTCCAATTATCCAAAACATATTCGAGAAGATGTCTTGGGAGGTGTAGTTGGTTCGTTCAAAACATTCTTAGATAGCTACCATCTTCCCTATATAGAGGTAGATACTTCGAATGATAAGTCGGTTGATGATGCAATACGGCATGTAAGAACAACGTATGCTACCAGGACTTATCAAGATATGAATTGGGGATAATATCTATGATTTTAACAGGACTTAAAATAGCGCAAGAAGTTTGCCAGCAAAGAATCCGAATTACGCCTTTCGAGGATTCGTTAATCAATCCTAATTCTTACAATTTTCGTTTAGGCGATTGCATCAAGGTTTATTCGAGAGATTGTATAGACATGAAAGCTAGTAATCCGTACGATACTTTACGTATAGACCAAGAACACGGTATACTATTACATCCTAATCAGTTGTACCTATGCAGTACTTACGAAGAGATTGGGAGTGATTACTACGTCCCGCTAATAGGTGGTCGATCCTCAACAGGTAGGTTAGGCTTATTCGTACATATTACTGCTCCGTTAGGAGATATAGGTTATCATGGTCGTTGGACCTTACAACTTAAAGCTACGATTCCATTACGAGTATATGCTAGACAGAAGATTGGCCAAGTCATTTTTGTGGTCCCTAAAGGTGAAATAAGCCTGTACACAGGTAAGTATAATAACAAAGTAGCACCACAGGAGTATTTGCACGTATAGTTGTCAACTACTTTTGATAGTAGCGTATGTATTTTATTGTGTGGCCACATTACTACCTTATGATATATAGTTATGAAAAATTCAGTAATTTTTAAATTAATTCAGCATTTTGATCCATTGTTCAGTTTAGTCAATGAAGCTTTTAAAAATCGTATTGATGCGCTTTATAACTATGAATGCTCAACACTACAAAAATTTAAGGAACTAGATGACCGTTCATGCGAGGTTATGTTTGTAGATCATAAACCGGTAGGCTTTTTAATCTATAAAAAATCATTGCAACGAGAATTTGATCTAGATAATGCTTTTGAGCTAAAGACCTTGTTTGTATTCCGACCGGAACAAAACGAACGAAGAGGGTTGGGTTCTTTGTTGTTTAATAGGGCATATGAGTTAGCAACTCTTCGTAATGCGTCTTACTTGTATAGCACGGTTGTAGCCAGTAACCATGCTATGATTTCTTGTGCACTTAAAAATGGTTTTAAGATTGCTAAGCGTGGAAAAGAGCTCACAAAATCACAGAGAGAGCACCACGAATTAGAAGAGAACGAGCTTGTAATCAGTAAACTCATATATCCGCCAATGGATAAGTATGATCTAAGGACTTGAATAAGTCTTTAGGGTCTATAGTAGTACTCGCTCACTAGGTATAGATATGCTCGATGTTATAGACTCCTATGGAGACCCCACCGGTGAAGTGTTATCAAGGAAAGAAGTACATAGACTGGGGAAGCTTCACCGAGCCGTACATCTATATTTATTTAACAAAGAAAACAATCTTCTTCTCCAACGCAGATCAGCGTACGTAGATCACTATCCTAGCATGTTTAGTATATCTGTGACAGGCCACGTTGATTCTGGAGAGCGTAGTATAGAAGCAGTAAGAAGAGAGTTAGAGGAAGAACTAGGACTCAATTCCAATAATGAAGATTTTACGCTGCTATTTTCCTCCAGAAGGGATGCAACACTTAGTCCTGCTTATATAGATCGTCAGATTAATGATGTTTATGCTTGTTGGCTCGATTTTTATATTCAGAACATGTCTTTTGACCGTACTGAGGTTAGTGAGATAAAATGCGTTTCGTTATCTCATTTTGAGAAAATGATCGAATCAGATGATGGAGAGATTGTTCCTGTGTATGGTGATGATTTAAAGCGTGTAGTTCCTTTGGTTCAGGAAATAATCAAGTCCTCCTCTAATTCATAATCTTCAGTATTAGCTAGACTATCTACCGAGATGGCTATTTTATTAATCTAAATATCATACTTCGAGACCTTTGCACGGTGTGTTGTAAAAGTAGACTTTTTTAACTATCCTACTAATAAGTAAGATCAGCCACCCCTCAAACTCCTATATCATGACTAAAAACGTATTCCCGGTAGTTTTGTCAGCGTAGATATGGCTAGAAGAAGCAAATTGATACGCTTCATCGACTGGACTGTCTTTGAGAAAGAACTCCACAAGGTCTGCCAGCGCTCCATTCATGATGCCGCAGGTAGACCTGCCTACAGCCCCCTGACCCTCTTCGAACTGATATCCGAGAAATCCCCTCCTTATAGCAATAAAAGAGAAGCTGGCCAGATTATGCCAAAGGTCTCATGCTCTCAATCGAAAAAAGGGTAGCCTTATACGAGATAGTAGGACTTGCATGGTGGGTAATTGGGAGCGTATTTTCAGTGATATCCTATTCGTTAGAAAGGTCTTAGAGCATTCGTGCCACCTCCTTCACCTCAAATCCTTCAATCACATCATCTACCTTGATGTCATTAAAGTTTTTGATGCTAATTCCACACTCTAAGCCATTTTTTACTTCCTGGACATCCTCTTTGAATCGTCTAAGCTGTTGGATATGGCCCGTATAGATTACGATACCGTCTCTGATTAAGCGTATTTGGTTAGCCCTTTTAATATATCCATCGGTAACATAACAACCTGCTACGGTGCCCACCTTGGATATCTTGAAGACTTCTCTCACGGTCGTATTTCCCGTGATCTTCTCTTCTACAGAAGGTGCTAGCATTCCTTGCATAGCATCTTTCACATTGTTGATGGCATCATAAATAATAGAATAGAGACGAATATCAATACCTTCTTTTTCAGCAAGCTTACGCGCATGCGCAGAAGGCCGCACCTGAAAGCCAATGACAATGGCGTCGGCAGCAGAAGCTAATAAGACATCGGACTCAGAGATAGCTCCCACACTCTGATGAATAATATTAACCTGTATCTCCTCTGTAGAAAGCTTCAGCAATGCGTCAGATAGTGCTTCTACGGAACCATCTACATCACCTTTTAGGACAATATTCAACTCTTTAAAGTTGCCAATAGCCAACCTCCGGCCAATTTCATCTAGGGTAATGTGGGTCTTAGCACGTAGGCCTTGCTCGCGAAGAATTTGTTGCTTGTGGACAGCTGACTCACGGGCTTCCTTATCAGAAGCCATTACGCGAAAGGCGTCTCCTGCCTGTGGGGCACCATTCAACCCCAATACCTGGACGGGTGTTGCAGGAATAGCCTCCCTAACATGGTGATGAAGATGATCGGTCATGGCTTTTACCCTACCGTAATAGGCGCCGGCTAGGACAATGTCACCAACTTTCAGTGTCCCAGATTGCACCATGAAGGTAGCCACATACCCTCTTCCCTGGTCTAAAGAGGCTTCCAAGACAGTGCCACGGGCTCTTTTATTAGGATTGACTTTGAGTTCCAGCAATTCGGCCTCAAGGAGCACTTTCTCTAAAAGCTCCTTAATACCCTGACCTGTCTTAGCAGAAATAGATTGGCTCTGGTATTTTCCTCCCCACTCTTCTACCAAGATGTTAATGCCAGAAAGTTCCTCTTTTATCTTGTCCACATTAGCCCCTGGTTTATCTATTTTATTGATAGCTACTACAATCGGTACACCTGCTATTTGGGCATGATTAATAGCCTCTTTGGTCTGTGGCATTACCCTGTCGTCAGCAGCTACTACAATGATGACCATGTCGGTAATTTTAGCACCTCTTGCCCGCATGGCTGTAAAAGCTTCATGGCCAGGGGTATCTAAAAAAGCAATTTTGGCACCACTCTCTGTAATTACATCATAGGCTCCGATATGCTGTGTAATGCCTCCTGCCTCTCCTTTGGAGATCTGCGTCTTGCGTATGTAGTCGAGCAAAGACGTTTTGCCGTGGTCTACATGACCCATAATGGTAACAATAGGGGCTCTAGCTACAAGGTCCTCTGGACGATCTTCTTCGACATCCTCCACAACTACTTCTTGAACATCAGTAAACTCAACGTGATAGCCAAACTCGTCGGCAATGATAGTGATAGTCTCTGCATCTAATCGTTGATTGATGGAAGTGATCACACCCAACGACATGCAAGTAGATATGACTTCATTAACAGAAACCCCCATGAGCGAAGCCAATGCCTTGGCTGAAATAAACTCTGTCACTTTGAGGGTCTTAGATTCTTCTTGAACACGCAACAACTCCTCCTCCTGGGCTTCGGCAATGGCCGACCTCTTTTCTTTTCTGTGCCTGACCCGGCTATCTTTGGTTTTTCCACTATTCAGCCTAGCCAGCGTACTTTTTATCTGCTCTTGAATCTCTTGCTCCGAAACAGTTGCCTTTTTCTCTCCTGCCTTGCTCGTTGGCCTGCGTTCTGCTGTTTGGGGTACTGCTATTCTTTTTCTGGGCCTTTTTCTTCGGTCCTGTTGCGTGTCAGAAGAAGCCACTTGACGAAATCTTCGACCATCGGATTCAGGCAAATCGATGCTGCCCAATACTGTCAGTCCTTTCAGGTCTTCCTGTTTGCCTACCGTAATTCTCTCAGTAGATACCCCTGGAGGTACTGACGTAGTGGTTGCGGTTGTTTTAGAAGTTTGTGCTGAAGAACCATTATTATCTTTAGTCAAATTGCCTTCCAGATCAGGTACCACTTCACCTGCTGGTTGCATACCCGCTAACGAAAAAGCTTTAGGGGCAAGCCCCGGAGCTTGGCCTGAAGTAGAATGCGCTGTATAGCTTACCCCAATAGCGACCTCCGATGCTTCTTCTTTGTCGACGGAAGCACCAGCAAATTCTTTGGCTAGTACATCAAACTGCCCTAGCGTAATCTTGGCATGAGGTTTATTTTCAACCTCGATTCCTTTTTTAAAAAGAAACGCTACAATAGTAGCAGTTCCTACGTTGAGCTTGCGTGCTGCTTGGCTTAGTCGCATCGTCTTTACTTCGGCCATGGGTCTATCTCCCTATTATATTTATTTAGTCTTCAAATTCTTGACTCAAAATGCGATAGAGCTCATCAATACTCTCTCGTTCTAAGTCTGTTCTTCGCTCCAGATCTTCTTTAGCTACAGCCAGAACACTCTTAGCACTATCCAGCCCTATTTTCTTGAGCTCATCGATGATCCAACCCTCTACCTCATCTGCAAATTCTTCTATACTTACATCATCTTCTTGCACATCTAATTCTCTATATACGTCAATCTCTTTGCCTATCAACCTACTTGCCAATTTAATGTTCTGTCCCCCTCTGCCAATAGCCAGAGAGACCTGTTCAGGCTTTAAATACACAGCGATTCTATCGCCTTTGTGCTGAATGCTGCTCAGCTTAGCAGGACTCAGTGCCCTGGTAATGTACAAATCTATATTATCGGTATAATTGATCACGTCAATGTTCTCTCCTTGCAACTCTCTCACAATACTGTGGATGCGGGTACCTTTAATGCCTACACACGCACCTACCGGATCAATTCTGTCGTCATAAGACTCTACGGCCACTTTAGCCCTTTCGCCAGGCTCACGAACTACTTTTTTGATGGTGATCAGCCCCTCGGAGACCTCCGGTACTTCGCGCTCGAACAACCGCTCTAAGAAGATAGGGGAGGCCCTTGAAAGAACGACCCTCGGGGTGTTTCCTTGCGACTCTACTTCGTGCACGATAGCGTGCACATACTCACCTTTCTTGAACCGGTCTTTGGGGATCTGCTCCGAGGTAGGTAGCGTTAGTTCGTTTTTTTCATCATCTAGCAGAATTACCTCCCTATGCAGTATCTGGTAAACCTCAGCATTGATCATTTCTCCGACCAGCTGGGCATATTTGTTATAGAGAATATCTTTCTCTAAGTCTTTTACTTTTTGAAATAGCGCCTGCTTAGCGACTATGATGGCTCTACGCCCAAAACTGTCGAATTTAATTTCTTCGGCTACCTCTTCCCCTATTTCAAAGTCATCCTCTAGCTTCTGCGCCTCAGACAGGCTCACCTTATCATGATCCCATATGTTTTCAGAGTTATCATCCACAATTTCCCTGAACCGCCATATCTGAAAGTCTCCCTCGTCCAGGTTAATGATAATGTCAAAATTGTCATCGACTTCAAACTTCTTTCGAATCATAGCCCTAAAGACATCTTCCAAAATCCTAATCACGGTAGGACGATCTATATTCTTCGCTTTTGCAAAATCTGTAAATGACTCGATTAATCTTTTACTGTCCATGGTTGCTTACATAAAACTGCTGTTGCATCTAGCCTATAAAAATAGGGGGCAAAGCCCCCTATAAATTTGACTCTTTCTAATACGGGTACTAATCTCTGAAAAAATATAAATAATTCAAATATGGAGTTATTGGCATTACTAATTTTTAGTAGACAGCACTGTTCCAGAGCAGCTGTAGCGAACATTTTATTCATGATAATAATCTATATTTTTTAGCAATATCTCATTGACAATCCGTCGAATCATTTTTTCTGATGCTTTTTCTTGGATCGCTGCGTAATTTCTTAACTTGCTTTTCTAAACTAAGAGTCTATAGTGCTTCCATGTCCAACAGCTTCAGGCCAAAAGATTATGAATAACGCTTCTTCTCAAAACACGAAAGACCTAGACCGGCTAGATGCTCGAGAACACATCATCGTCAAAGGAGCACGTGTAAACAATCTAAAAAACCTAAGCGTTGCTATTCCTCGGAATCAGCTTGTAGTCATTACAGGACTTTCTGGCTCTGGTAAGTCATCTTTGGCTTTTGATACACTTTTTGCAGAAGGCCAGCGAATGTATGTAGAGAGCCTGAGTGCTTATGCCCGTCAATTTTTGGGTAGGATGGAAAAACCAGCGGTAGAGTATATCCGGGGTATCTCACCCGCTATTGCTATAGAACAAAAAAACCATATCAAGCACCCCCGCTCTACCGTAGGTACCAGCACAGAAATTTATGACTATTTGAAGCTCCTCTACGCTAGAATAGGCATCACCTACTCGCCCGTTAGTGGCCAGCAGGTTACCAAAGACAGTGTCTCGGATGTGGTCGATTACCTTTTAGCACATCGAATAGGTGCCAAAGCCATGATCCTCGCTCCACTGAACCAGCCTTCAGGCCGCAGTCTAGAAGATATTTTGAAGATAGAACTGGGCAAGGGATTTACTAGGGTGGTACAAGGAAGCAATATTTTCTTTATCGAAGAGATCATAGCCGGTGACATAAAGCTGGCTCCTCGTCAAGCGCTTCATCTTTTGATAGATCGTATGGTGGTGAGCAAATACGACGAAGAGCACCAATCTCGGATAGCAGACTCTGTACAAACTGCCTTTTTTGAAGGAGAAGGGGTGTGCTCAATCGATGTTGATGAAAAAAAACGAAGAACTTTCTCCGATCGATTTGAGCGAGATGGAATCAACTTTGAAGTCCCTTCAGTGAACTTCTTCAGCTTCAACAACCCTTACGGGGCGTGTAAGACTTGCGAAGGTTTTGGCAAGATACTGGGCATCGACAAAGACAAGGTCATTCCTAATAGACGCTTGTCCGTCTATGAAGGAGCCATTTTGCCTTGGCAAAGTGATGTCATGCGGAAATGGCTTGATCCCCTGATCAAACAAAGTCAGAAATTGAACTTCCCTATCCATAAGCCTTACAACGAATTATCAGCCGAACAGCAGCAACTAGTATGGACAGGAAATAATTTATTTAAGGGCCTAGATGCCTTTTTTGACTACCTGACTGCAAATGCCCATAAGATCCAATACAGAGTACTTTTATCACGCTACAGAGGGAAAACAGTCTGTCCTGACTGCCAGGGAACAAGAATCAGGAAAGATGCTTCTTACGTTCAGGTAGGTAGCCGAACTATTACCGAGCTCCTGCTCATGTCGATAGAAGAGTTGGTACAATTTTTTGATCAACTAACCCTCGACGCACCACAGCAACAAGTTGCTGAAAGACTCTTAGTAGAGATTAGAGGCCGACTTAGCTATCTTAGTCAAGTAGGCTTGGGGTATCTTACACTCAATAGACAGATCGCCACCTTATCCGGAGGAGAGTACCAAAGAATTAAGCTAGCTACCGCGCTAGGCAGTACCCTGGTAGATACCATGTACATTCTAGACGAGCCTACCGTTGGGCTTCACCCCAGAGATACACGCAAGCTTACGGATATTCTTATAGCGCTCAAGCAGCGTGGTAATACGGTCATCGTAGTAGAGCATGAGGAGATGGTGATGCATGCTGCTGATCAGCTGATTGATATAGGGCCAGAGGCAGGATCTCAAGGGGGAGAACTCCTTTTCCAAGGAGACTGGTACGCATTGAAAAGCTTCAAAAAAGGCCATACAGCCCGCTATCTAAACGGCCTAGATGCAATTCCTGTTCCCCAAGAAAGAAGAACCTGGAGCAATGCACTACTCGTACAAGGGGCATACGAGAACAATTTGAAGCACATCGATGTTGAAATTCCTTTAGGCGTACTTACAGTAATAACCGGCGTGAGCGGTTCCGGAAAATCCACTCTCGTAAAAGAGATCATTTATTCCTCTGTCAGCAAGCTACTAGGACTCAGTGTAGAAAAAATAGGCAAGTTAGATGGTTTAGCAGGTGCTGTTCAGCTACTGGATCATATTGATTTCATTGACCAAAACCCCATTGGAAAATCTTCCCGCTCTAACCCCAGCACCTACGTAAAAGCCTATGATGCTGTCAGGCAACTTTTTGCAGCGCAGCCCTTGGCAAAGCAGCGAGGCTATAAGCCCGGACAATTTTCTTTTAATATAGAGGGGGGGCGGTGCGAAGTGTGCCAGGGCGAAGGAGAAATTCAAGTATCCATGCAGTTTATGGCTGACATTTTCTTGGTCTGCGAAAGCTGCCATGGCAAACGTTTTAAAGAAGAAACCCTAGAAGTCAAATACCGAGATAGAGACATTGCCGACATCTTAGATATGACAGTAGACGATAGCATAGCATTTTTCTCAGATCAGCCTTTTATTGTTAGTAAACTAGCCCCTTTGCAGAAAGTGGGACTAGGTTATATCCGACTCGGGCAATCCTCCAACTCTCTGAGTGGTGGGGAGGCACAACGCATCAAGTTAGCTGCTTATCTAGGAAAAGGCCAACAGCATAGACACACCTTGTTCGTTTTTGATGAACCCACTACGGGCCTACATGTGCATGATATCCATAAACTACTCACAGCAATCAATGCACTGATCAAGCAAGGAAATAGCGTACTGATCATCGAGCACAATATAGAGGTAATCAAATGTGCCGACTGGATCATTGACTTAGGGCCAGAAGGTGGAGACAAAGGTGGCGAAATAGTCTTCAGTGGCACGCCAGAAGCGATGGCCGAGTTAGTGCATAACAACCACACGGCTCAATATTTGAAAGAAAAGCTACGTTAACACTGATTCATGATGCGACATAATGGTACCCTCATAAGGCTCCCCCAAATGCATGGATGCGTGTGGGTGGTATGGCTTGCTCTATTCTTGAGCGGGATTGCTGGGTGTGAAAAAGGCCTTACCATCAAGCTCCTGATGATGCTATTCAAGTATGCTTTAGCCCAGGGGGCAATTGCACAAAATTTATTGAAGAAACCATCGCCAAAGCGAAAAAGACCATTCTTGTTCAGGCTTATTTCTTCACCTCTTTGCCCATCGCCAATGCCTTGATCAATGCCCATCAGAAGGGCATAGCAGTACATGTTTTAGTCGATCGTTCGCAAATTAAGTATCCTTACACAAAAGTGCACGACATGGCTAAAAGGGGCATTCCTGTTTCCGTGGATAACACACCAGGCATCGCTCACAATAAGGTCATGATCATCGATGACGATTATGTACTTACAGGCTCATTCAACTGGACTAAGGCGGCTGAGCGTTGCAATGCGGAGAACCTATTACTTATAAAAGACCCAAAGACCAACCAAGCCTACAAAAAGGCATGGTATGAACGTGCTCGAAATGCACAGAGATTGCCGGTGCATTGATAGGCAAAGCCGCTTACCCGATAGGACGCTACTTAGCTGGGTACTTAGCACCTATAGTGCTCTTTTGACATACATTTTTGCAGGCTACTACCATTGCCCCTAACTTCTTTTTGGGTAGTGTGTATAAAAATAAGTCGCTTAGACTTGACATTTATATTAGCATTTTAGTTATTTAGGCTTGTTATACAAACCTAAACTTTTCGATATATGAATTTACCCTCCATTACGATAGACATTCTCATTTTTGTAGCTTTCTTTTTGCTCAATATTATCGTCGGCTTTCGTCATAGAGGTAAAAGCCGGTCTTTCAAAGAGTATGCCATCGGCGATAAGCAATTCTCTACGGCTACGTTGACGGCAACCATTGTGGCTACTTGGATGTCGGGAAGTATCTTGTTTCTCGGGATCGAACAAACCTACAGTCGTGGGCTATACTTTATCATATCAGTAATATTTGGAGGAATTCCGGGTATGTTAGTGGTGGGGCGTATAATTGGCCCAAGAATGGGTAAATTCTTGAACAATGTATCACTCCCGGATGCTTTAGGGAAGTTATACGGGAAGTATGTGCAGCTTATCGCAGGAATCAGTTGTATTATCCTCTCGATAGGCTATATCGCTGTTCAGTTTAAAGTTATGGCGAAAATACTGTCTATCGTATTCAACTACGAAAGCCCCCTTGTTGTAGTCATTTCTGCTACCATCGTCACACTCTACTCGCTCTCCGGGGGCGTCAAAGCCGTTACCTTTACCGATCTACTTCAGTTTTTTACTTTTGGTACGTTACTTCCCATACTGGCACTCGCCATCTGGAATAACTTGCAAGATCAGGTGCAAGTCACGCATACACTCCAGACCAATGCACTCTTTAACCTCAAAGAGGTGGTCAGCTGGTCGCCTGAATTTCGAAGTACGCTGGCGCTGTTGACCTACTTCACCATCCCAGAGCTTGCACCAGAGCTCTTCCAGCGTATTGCTATGGCTAAGGATACCAAACAGATCAAGCAGTCCATTACCTATGCAACCATCATTGGCTTGGTAATTCTGCTTTGCATCATCTGGATTGCCGTTTTACTACTTACTGACCAACCAGGACTCAAGCCCGGCAAGGTAGTCCCTTACATGATCAATACTCACCTTTACGCAGGACTCAAAGGGTTCCTAGGTATTGGTGTAATGGCACTTGCTATGTCTACTGCAGATTCTACCATCAACTCTACCGCCGTCATTATTGCTAATGATGTTTTGCCACCCCTTAAACTGCAGAAAGAAGGTTCTTTGAAATCGGCCAAGAATGCCACTTTGTTTTTGGGGGGATTTTCGGTACTCTTAGCACTGAGTATCCCCGGATTGCTAGATATTATCCTATATTCTGCCTGCTTTTACGCCCCAATCGTCGTTGTGCCCATGCTACTCGCCATCTTTGGGTTCGAGACTAGCAGACGGGTAGTACTTATGGCGATGGGGGCCGGTGCCTTCACCGTAACTGCTTGCTTGATTGCCTTTAAAAGTGTGAATAGCTTCTTCCCGGGCTTAATGGCTAACCTCATCGTCATGCTAAGCACCCACTACCTATTGAAAGAAAAAGGAGGCTGGGGGCACAATCCTATGCGAAACAAACAAGAAGATCAATTCATACGTTTACTCCAACCAAGTTGGGCGAGAGAAGTCCCCAGAAAACGAAAATTTAAACTCCGTGCTTACCTAGAGAGTACTTTACCTACCGAGGATTACTTCTACAGTTTATTTGGGTTTTATGTTTTTACCGCCACGTATGCTTCGTTCTACCTATTACCCAACACAGTCATAGGTGAGTTTCCGGTACTGTATAGAGCCATGCAATACTCCGTACTGCTCTTGTTCACTACCTTCTTGGCTTTTCCCATATGGCCTAGCATCATCAAAGAAAAGCGCTTTCTAGTATGGTTTTGGCCTATAAGTGCCTTTTACGCTCTATTCTTAATAGGGAGCACACTTGTTGTGCTCAGTGGCTTTTCCAATACGCAGATGCTGATTTTCATGATCAACTTTGTAATGGCTGCTTTGCTACTACACTGGCCTATCGCCATAGTCATGACGATAAGTGGATGGGCGTTAACTATTTTCTTCTTTAGTAAGAATACCAATCTAACCTACGAATTCGGCAATCTGGGTGCTATACAATTTAGGATTTCGTACGGTTTGTTGTTGTTCAGCAGCTTTCTTATAGCTCTATTCAAACACAAACAAGCCTATAGTACCTTAGAGAGGCGCAACAGGATGCTCACCACAGAACGCAAGCTAAAACAAGAAGAATTGGCAAAAGCGCTCAACCATGAAGCACGCTTTTTTTCTGAAGTCACCACCGCCGGCACTAGTGTATTGGAAGCTGTTGGTAATAAGGTAGAGAAATTTTCACAACAAGCCCTCACGATAACTAAGCTACAACAGCTTACTACGGTGCGTCATACTCTGGAAGAAGCCCATCAAGCTCTAAAAGACACTATGACCTATCTACGAAATGTTATTTATCGTGTGCAGGGGTATCTTAGGCTCGAGGTAGATACTGTAAGCATAGACAGTCTAATCACAAAGACATTGGCCGTACTGAGTGCACAAAGTACGCCAACGCAGCCACACATTAGGCATATCACCAAGGCTACCCCAAGCCTCCAGTGCGACCCCACGAAGATTCAACAACTACTTGTCAATGCTTTGTCATACGCTCAACAGCACAATAGCACCCAGAGGCCTGTATTTCTAGATATTAAAGAAACAGTACTCGGGTATCCTATCCCCTCTGTTAAGTCTTACATCAAAGAGGTCCCTGCCCTTTGTATAATGGTCAGCTATAACCCTATAATTCCACAATCTAAAAAACTGTATATAGGCACTACCGGGAACACGGTTTTTCAAGTTCCACAGCATAGGGAGGATTTTCCTCTATTAGATAACCAGCACATCATAGACGCCCATTACGGTGCTGTAGAATTCATCAAAGAAAAAGAAGCACTTACCCAAGTTTACGTTATCCCCATACACTTGCGTGAAGTAAGGCCCAGTATGATGGATCTTCCGCAGATGGAGGCTGGAGCCCTAACAGAAGAGGCTAAAGCGATACTTCCAGAAGAGACTGCCCTACTCAAAAGGCTGCTAGATGAGACGCACGTTGATACAGAGCTAGCGAAAAAAGCTATTATGTATATTAAAAAATACCATGGGTCTACAAGGCGTAAGTCAGGAGAACCTTTTTATCTGCATCCCATCGCGGCTGCAGATATCTTACTCAACTACACAGAAGACCAAGCAGCGGTCTTGGCCGCGCTACTCCATGATACGGTAGAAGATACGCCATTAACCCTGGCGGAGATCGGTGTAGTCTTTGGCCCAGATGTAGCGGCTATTGTCAATAAAGTAACGCATTTAGATGGACAGTTCCGCCGAGTCAACATGAATGTCCAAGAAAACGTCCGCCAGCTCTTGGAGGAGACCGACGTACGTGTGCTACAAGTGAAACTAGCAGACCGCACACATAATATGCGTACGATCGAAGGGCATCCTACACTCGAAAAGCAGAAGAAGATCGCTGAAGAAACATTGCATTTTTTTGTACCCATGGCCAAGCAGCTCGGTCTCAGGCAAATTGAGGAAGAATTACAAGGGCTGATTACTGCAGTCATGAAAAAGGAATAAAGCTTTGAGGACCGAAGAGCTCGGTTCAGATGGACTTAGGTTACAAACAAAGATCTTAGCCAGAAGAACTTGAGCAACTAGACTTTGAGAGTCCCCTTAGTTTAGTATACCTACGGAGAAAAGTAAAGGACCAGCGAGGGCGAGTATTCCTTGTTCTTCTACCGAAAATTGTCTTTTATAAAGCCTAACTCACGTGTGCGTACTGCAATAAATTATCGCTTTGGTGAAAGGCGCGTCGAAAAATATACAGTCGGAGCGCGTTAAGGGGCACCTGTTATCTGAGGCCTAGAAGGTTAGGTTGAGATACTTTAGGCCAGAGACAAGACAGATATTTTAGCGATCATGACCACGGCGAATACCGAAAACACCATGCTACGAGACTATACCTTATTCAATCTAATAGAGCAAGAAAAGCAACGCCAAATGCAAGGCATAGAGTTGATTGCTTCCGAGAATTTTGTATCTCAGCAAGTGATGGAAGCAGTGGGAAGTGTGCTGACCAACAAATACGCAGAAGGTTTGCCAGGCAGAAGATATTACGGAGGATGCCAAGAAGTTGATAAAATAGAAACTTTGGCTATAGAGCGGGCTAAAAAACTATTCAATGCAGCCTGGGTCAATGTGCAACCCCATTCAGGAGCACAAGCCAATGCAGCAGTAATGATGGCTATTCTTAACCCAGGTGACAAGATATTGGGGTTTGACTTGGCACACGGAGGACACCTGACCCATGGATCACCTGTAAACTTCTCTGGGAAACTGTATCAAGCTTACTTTTATGGAGTAAATAGAGAAACAGGACTTATCGACTGGGAAGAAGTAGCTACCCTTGCCGAACGTACCCAGCCTAAACTCCTCATTTGTGGTGCCTCCGCTTATAGTAGAGACTGGGACTATAAAAAACTGCGTGAGGTGGCAGACCATGTAGGTGCATTTCTGTTGGCAGATATTGCTCATCCTGCAGGGCTCATTGCTCGAGGATTATTGAACGACCCATTGCCCCATTGTCACTTTGTGACTACCACCACCCACAAAACCTTACGTGGTCCTAGAGGCGGCATGATCTTAATGGGACAAGACTTTGAGAATACACTGGGGTGCAATACTTCCCGAGGAGCACCGAAAAAGATGTCTGCGATCTTAGACAATGGTGTATTTCCTGGCACACAAGGGGGGCCACTCATGCATAGTATTGCTGCCAAAGCCATCGCCTTTCAGGAAGCCCTAAGTGACTCATACGCTGATTATATACTACAAGTGCAAAAGAATGCACGCCAAATGGCGCAGTCTTTGGAAGATAGAGGATACAAGGTAATATCAGGAGGCACTGACAATCATCTTGTTCTCATTGACTTAGACAATAAAGGTATAACAGGGAAAGAAGCAGAAAGCGTACTTGATCGGGTAGCTATCACCATCAACAAAAATATGGTTCCTTTTGACACAAAATCGCCCTTGGTCACCTCTGGCATACGCCTGGGCACACCTGCGGTTACCACCAGAGGTATGAAAGAGCAAGACATCGCCCATGTTGTCACCCTGATTGATACTGCGCTAACAAATCGTCAAAATACGGCACAGATCAACGTTATGAAGGAAGAGATAAATACTTGGATGCAGAACTTTCCCTTGCCTGTCTGAAGAGACCAAATGCACGAATACCACGTACTGTGCCTGACTACAATGAAAAGTACTTGCCCTTTTGGGAACATCTAGAAGCACTGCGGTGGCATATCGTTCGTTCGCTAATAGCTATCTTATCCACAACTTTAGCCGCTCTTTTGTCCGGAAAGTCCGTATTTCATACGCTTGTGTTGGGCCCGTCTCGACCTGATTTTTGGACTTATCGGGTACTTTCCCGCGTGAGTGAATGGCTAGATGCGCCTGCCCTTTGTATCTACCAACCTCTCTTGACCTTACAGAGTAGAGAGCTGGCAGGCCAGTTGACTATGCACGTGCATGTTGCACTCGTTACAGGCCTTGTGAATGCTTTTCCTTATGTTCTTTGGGAGCTGTGGCGTTTTGTCAAACCAAGCATTCCGCTGAACCGGCAGGGAGTTGCCAAGGCTAGCATCTTTATGATAAGCTTACTCTTCATACTAGGCCTTCTTTTTGGTTACTATATCATCACACCACTAGCCATTCACTTCTTGGCCAATTATCAATTAGACCCCAGTATTGTCAATAGATTTGATCTAGTATCTTATGTATCTACGGTCGCTACGCTAACGCTAGCCTGCGCTTTCATGTTTCAGCTCCCCGTAGCCACGTACCTCCTAGCTAGGATAGGTATTGTTACGGCACACGACATGCGTACTTACCGCAGACATACAAGTGTGGCCATCTTGATCTTAGCAGCTATCATCACCCCGCCCGACGTGATGAGCCAGCTTCTTGTTGCTGTTCCGCTGCTGCTTCTTTATCAATGCAGCGTTCTCATTACACAGTTTGTAGAAAATCGAAATTATACGAAGTAACGTAACGATATAACAAATCTATCCAGGTGCTTACCCCCTATGGTTGTCTATTTCTACAACAACATAGAAAATATAAGACTTGGCATATCTTTATAGCACCACTAAAACGCAAAAAGCTGCTATGTTTCGTCGCCTTCTTGACTTCTTTCCAATACGACTACTTATCAATCATTTGAAGAATAATCATATCCTGTTATGTTTTTGGCTGATTCTTTTTGGCATCATTACAGGCAACGTAGGCAGCTCTTTAAATTTACGTCATCTTTTTCTATCGCCAGAGTATCTAGGCGAAAGTGGATTTTGGAGCTTTTTAATGATGGGTATCGCCTTAGGCGGATTTACTATGGTATTTCATAGTACTACCTGCCTCATCGATATGCATAAGTTCCCTTTCTTAGGCGCCTTGTCAAGGCCTTTTACCAAATTCTGTCTCAACAATAGCGTAATCCCCCTGACGTACTTAGTCGTGTATATCGTTTTTATCGCTCAGTTTCAACGCTTCGAGCAACAAAGCACACTAGCTGATGTAATTATCAAGAATTTAGGGCTTGTGGTAGGTTTCGCATTGGTGTCTTTGGTCATGTTCGTGTACATGGCTATGGCGAGCAGAGATATTCTCTCATATCGTACCAAGAGCATCAGGAAGCGGCTTAAGCAAGCCTTTTTTTATAGGGTTAATCTAGTCAGAAGATTATGGTTTAAAGACAAAGAGGCACTTACAGTGTCGAGCTACTTGGAGGGTCCCTTTCGCCTTGGCTACACCAAGGCCTTAGACAAGTATCATGATCCAGCCATCGTCACGAAAATATTTAACCAAAACCAACTCAATTTAATTGTCTTTGAGGTAATGGCGATAGTGCTCTTGTTTTCTTTAGGCTTTTGGGGCCATCACGCCCTCTCTCAAATACCCGCTGCCGCCAGTGGCATCTTGTTTTTAGGTATCCTTATGATGTTTGTAGGATTGCTCTCGTTTTGGACTAGAGGCTGGACGATCACCACAGTGTTCTTGCTGATAGCGCTGTTCAACCTGCTTTCAGCGTACAGCGGCATCTCTTGGGGTGCCAAGGCAAGTCAAGCTTTGGGGATATGCTATACGTCGAAGAAAGCGGACTATACACTTAAGCGAATTAGGCAGGTCAGCAGTCAAGAGAACTACCGCAAAGACAGGCAGACCACCCTGAAGATATTAGAGAATTGGCGGAAAAAATTCCTTGCTACCAAAGCTCCCAAATTAGTAATCATCTGTACCAGCGGTGGTGGCCAAAAGGCAGCCTTATGGGCACTACACGCACTGCAAACCGCTGATAGTGCTACACAAGGTAAGCTCATGAAGCATACGATGCTGATGAGCTGTGTTTCGGGGGGGGCGCTAGGGGCTAGTTATTTTAGGGAGCTATATCTGAGAAATAAGTTAGGAGAAGCCAGTGACCCTTACGATGAGATACATTTAGATAAAGTATCCGACAATAAGCTCAATCCCATTGTCTTCAACCTGATCACTAATGACATGTTACTTGATATTAACACGTGCCAATACCAAGGTAGGGTATATCGCAGAGACCGGGGATATGCGCTAGAGGAACAAGTAAATCAGTGTACAGATGCTATCTTAGACAAACCACTCAAAGATTATCAGATACCCGAACTCAAGAGCATGATACCTATGTTGCTCTTAACACCTACTATCATTAACGATGGAAGAAAGCTTTTCATCTCTCCGCACCAAGTTGCTTACATGGGCACAACACTCACCAAAGAAAAATTTACTGAGGAGAGCGAGTGTGGTAAAGTACGAGGTGTTGACTTTATGCGTTTTTTTAGAGGCCAGGGAGCCCCAAACCTCCGATTTTTAAGTGCCTTACGGATGACAGCTACGTATCCATACGTCCTGCCTAGCATCACCCTTCCTAGTGATCCGGCTATAGAAGTTGCGGATGGGGGAATCTTTGATAATTTTGGCATCACCGATGCTGTGCAATTTATACGCGTTTTTCAAGATTGGATTGAAAAGCACACCTCAGGCGTTGTCCTAGTCACAATCAGGGGGACAGCCAAAGAGCAAGAAGTAAGCCGGGGTGCCCTAAAGTACTTACCATCAAAGCGCAATAACCCTATTGATACACTACAAAATACTTGGCTCAACATACAGGATATTAGGAATGAAAACCTAATCAAGCTTGCTGATACAAACCTCGGCCATAGCGTAGAAGTGATCGAGTTTCAATACGCAGCTATACGGCAAGGACAAAGTAAATATGCTCAGCCCAAGGAAGCTTCTCTCAAGTGGTATCTAACGAATAGAGAGAAACAACACATTATTCAATCCATACACACCCAAGATAACCAATCTGCACTAGAAAGACTTCAGAAGCTATTGGAGTAGACAATCATTGAAGAAGTCGAGCCTTAACCCTCTGGTTTAGGGTAAGTGGGAAGAGCTAGGTTGAATGTAAACGTAGTGCGTTACGCAGATCTAGCAAAAAGGTAATTCAAGATAGGACAGGCGCAGATCGTTTAGCTTGAAGAAAGTGTGGCTGCTATACACAAGCTACATTATTAACGAGAAAGCCTTACAAACTATCGACAAGCAGTTTCGCCATCTCATTTTGTTGCGTTTCCTCTAGGCCCTCAACGTTTGCCTTGACACTTTGCTTAAAAGCAGTTAGATAAGCCTCGCGAGGCTTTTTCATGACAATACCTGCATGTACAAAATCGTCATAGTTCTTTAACAGCAAATAAAACGCACAATCAATAGCCCTTACGGTCACTATCTGACCTTGTTGTAGTTGTTTCTGCAAAATAGGGGGTGCCGTAGTGCATTGTCCCCAAGTATATGGCAAACTACATACACGATCTTCACTGTCAATAGCCTGCATCAAATAACCATATGCTTGTTTAAGTTGTGCTGTGTCGATTAAAAAGTTAGCATAGCTAGCCCAGAGGTCTACCCTGGGTTTGCTGCTAGCTTGAATGGCTCTCTCAAAGGCAACTTGGGCTCTACGTACGTATCGATGCTTCACTGCTTCTCGCTCAGTATTACGGAGTACTGAATGATAGAAACACCCCAGATGATGGTGCGCATCAGTCAGAGGGTTCGGATCTTTTAATAAACAAGCTACCCTGAAGCCATCTTTGTAATACTTTGCTGCTTTTTTGTACTCACCTAAGCTTTCATAGACTGTGCCCATCATATTAAGGGCCTGTATTTGGCCTATAAGAAGCCCCTTGTAGTCCTTATTCTGCTTGTACACGGTTTTATAATCGTTTGAGGCAGACTTAAAATGTTTTAATGATTTTTGTAGATCACCCAACGAAGCGTAAGTCATACCCATATTATGCTGGACACGAGCGATATTGCCATCTGTTTGGAAATAATAAGTAGTGCTTCCGTAAGACATCTGCTTGGCTTTCTCTTGTCCCAATGCTTGGTACGTGCCTTTAGCTGATCGTAGGCAAGATAGTTGCGACGAATAATTGTGCATGTGCCCATAAATGTCTGCTATCTTTTCTAGTAGCGATCCCGATGTATGCGATAGCACTAGGCACATTTTGGAGGCCTGCTTATAACAAGACAGGCTCTCGGGGAAATTGCCTGTTTCTTTGTAGGCATACCCCAAGTCAGAAAGGCAGGTTAATATAGCAGAATTAGCCTGGTACTTGAACGACGCTTCGTAGATATTAAGTGCTTCTTTAAGATGTGGAATAGCTTGAGAGAATTCTTTTAATTTTACATAAGCAGCGCCTATACTTTGTACAGCTTGAACCTGGTTCCAATATACACGACCATCATCACGTGACTTGTACACGTCCAATGCTTGTTGAAAGTACATTATTCCTTTCCTGAAATTATGTTGATCAACATGAATTCCTCCTATTTGGCTCAATACATTAGCTAAACTTTTATAAAGCCCATCCTCAGCCAGTGCGGTATACATTTGGAGCGATTGTTGTAGATATAGCAGCGCATTGTCAAGATCCGATATCGCCCGGTAATAGATACCTACATTGAATAGTGCAACAGCGATGTCTAGGTTAGGCTCATCACCATGCAAAGCTTCAAACATAGCGAGTGCATCTATTGCATACGATAGTGCTTTTGTAGGGCTGCGTTTATCGTTATAAACCTTACTTATATCAGCAAGTAACCTTGCCACATCTATATGTGCTTGGTCTTTATACAGGCCCTTGTACATCTTGAGTGCTTTTTGATAATAACTGAGCTGATAACCACTCTGCCTACCGTAAGCAAAACCAAGATTTTTGTATGCTCTGGCTACATCTATGTGCGATCTGTTACCGTACACCACCTTGAGTACCTTGAGTGCTTTTTTATAGTATGATAGCCCCTTGGGGTAGTCATTTTTCTTTATGTAGGCATGCCCTATATTTTCGAGTGCCTTCGCTACGTCTGTGTGAGGCTTATTTCCATACCTCTTTTTCTCTGTTTCAAGTACTTTTAAAAGTGTAGACAAGTCTTGTACTGGTTGTATCACCGGTGGTTCTTGTGTATTCTGATTATACTCAGAGGCTTGGCTATAAAAACCTTGGAATAGCAAAAAGAGCAGTGTTATACCATATGGAACGTAGCTATGACGCATGATGTGATATGTTATCTTGAGTTTGATAATTTTTTTGACCGAATCTCTCACATTGACACCATTTAGGTACAATTTTTCTGTCTTTTTATTCATCTTTCTAAACTTTGGTAGCATTTTTTAATCGACACGTTGACACAGCGCCTTTATCCGATGGTGTGGTTACACAGCGACATAATCTAAAGATCTGATGATCACCGTTATGTTAAATTACTGATTTCCTGCGTGCTCGCTTAGATTTTAAGCGATCCCACAATATCGAGTATAAATCCTGTCATTTTTATGGTGGTTACGTACTACAAATAACCACATATTTCTATATGTGCAAAATAATAGAAGGGGCTGTCGTAGATTATCACCTAATCTACGACAGCCCCTTTTACAATGCCACTAGCGGGAAAAATTGATCAACACCTTATGGTGCGCAACTTTTCGCCAACTCACTACAGAGCCTCTTACCACATATCTCGGAGGAATATCTGCGCAGTTGGTACTGGATCTTGATCGAAAACATTTATCTCAAATTCTTCACCACCTGCCACAACCCCCACCAGGAGCATACCAAGCTCAGGAACATGCAAGAATACAGGAGACCCGGAAGATCCGACCACAGCCGGGATTGGAGCATCATAAGATCGACCATCACCCGTCTTACTAGTTCCAGTACTGATGTTAGTGCCACTAGCTACCCGCACGTCTTTTACACAGTAAGGATATCCCATTGAATAAAGCTCAACCTTCGATTCTTTTTTAAAAAGATCTTTCAACACGCCCTTTTTTTCAGCTACTGATACTTCTCCCAAGCTTTTATTTTTAGGGAAATTATTTCCTACTACCGTAAGCTCACAATAATCCCCCAGTTGTTTTTTCAACTTTGCTTTATACGCATTGTTTCCAAGATAAATACTAACCTGTCCAGAGGGATCTTTAGCTGTGTTGTATATATGAAAAGCAGTTACAACAGTTTTGGGGTTAATAAACATCCCACTTCCGGACTCTGTGAAGTCAGCCTCTACGGGCATGTTATCCCCCCAGCGCTTCATTAGCTCATCTCCTTGAGTTTTATCTGCAAAATCTTTGAAAAACTTGTTCTTCTCCTTCTTCTTAGTAATTAAACAAATATTATTCTGTATACCCTCTAAATCATTGGGAATTTCTAGCTCAAATAGTTCATCAAAATTAGCCATCTTACTTGTTTTTTAGTTAAGACTATCACTATACGCTTTGTTTTGAAAGGACATTCTATATCTAGAATGTTCAATGCATTTTTAACGTTTCTAAAGCTAAAGTTTTATCTTCAAAAAACAAAAATATATTTAGGTGGCATAAAAGGCATTGCTAGATTTATGCAGATAACTTATTAGAAAGTTATCCCTTAAGAAAAAGGAATTTGATCGAATACTAATCGTTAAGAGCATAGCTATGATGTGACTTCAAAAGATAATTCCCTATAGAAAACTTCGCTACGCTACCCCCCGGCTAAAAGGTCTTGCACCATGCTCGCAGAGCCAATATACATCGGAACGCGCTGATGAATAGACTGAGGCTGAATGGTTAAAATGGCTTGTTGCCCACTACTGGCAGCCCCCCCTGCTTGCTCAGCAATAAGGGCCAATGCATTGCATTCTAGCATCAGCCTGAGCTTACCCGCAGTATTCGCTCGAGTAGACGGATAAAGATAAATACCTCCTTGTATCAGATGTCGGTGGAAATCAGCTACCAAAGCCCCCGTGTAGCGAGCAGCATAACCCCTGCTTCTACATTGTCGAATATAACGTTGCACATGGCTAGGGAACGTATCAAAATTGCCGTCGTTGATGGCATAGGTATGTCCAGACTGCGGCATTTGCATAGCTCGATGGACCAAAAAAAATTGACCTTTAGAAGGTTCATAGGTGAACCCATGCACGCCGTGGCATGCCGTGTAGACGAACATGGTAGAAGTACCATACAGGATATAACCAGCGGCAAGTTGACGACTTCCTGGCTGTAACACATCTTCCGGTTGGACGGGCACTGACTGAGAGGAACGACGTTGACATATAGAGAATATAGTTCCAATGGAAGCATTAACGCCAATATTGGGAGATCCATCCAAAGGATCGAGTGCTACAACATAGTCACCACAACCGTGAGGAAACGCTAAGATATCCTCAGCCTCCTCTGAGATGGTGGCACAAACCTCTTGGGTTGCTGCCAGCTTATGGACAAAACGATGGTGGGCCATCATATCTAGATGCTGCTGTTCGTCCCCAGAAGCATTATGAACTCCTCGACTCCCTACAATGCCCACTAGGTCTAGTCTTCTTACCACATCGTTGATTACCTTCCCAGCCGCAGCAATCGCCGAAAGTATGGGTAGCAAAGCCTTGGAGAGATGAGGAAATTGTTGCTGCTCTTCTTGAAGAAACTGGTCTAGCGAAGGTCCTAAGCCAGATAACGTATAATTCACTTCTTTTTGCATAAGTATTTTTACCTAGCTACAGCACTAAGCTTAATTTTACAGTTCACGATAATAGTTGTTAAAAATAGCGCATGAAAGTATTTAAGTTTGGTGGAAGCTGTATACAGCATCCCGAAGCTGTGAAGAAGCTTGAACAATTGGTACAATCCGAACCACTCCGCCCTTTGATCGTTGTTATCTCAGCAATGGGTAAGACAACAAGTGGTCTAGAAGAGATCTTTCAACAAAAGTTAAACGAGCAGCCCTATGACATAGGTATACAACAGCTTTATCGTTTCCACAGGGCGATGATTGATGGCCTCTTATGTCAACTACAGCAAGAAGCATACAAAACGCTGACACTGTGGCGAGAAAAGTTAGTAGCAACACTGGCCCACCCTACTACTAGTAGAACACCAATAGATAAACTCTACAGTGAAATAGTAGCCGAGGGAGAGTTACTCGCTTCTAAGCTAGTCTACTACTATCTACGAGAACAGAATGTGGCGTGTACATGGTTAGATGCCCGAGAATGCATAAAGACCAACAAAGGATTCAGTAATGCACGGGTTGACTGGGTAGCAACGCAATATTGGACCAAGACAAGCGTCGTCCCGCTATTAAATAAAAATCAGATAATGCTGACGCAGGGATTCATCAGTAGCAATGAGATGGGGGAGACCACTACGCTAGGCAAAGAAGGTTCTGATTTCACCAGTACTGTTTTCGCTTCTGTTTTAGGTGCACAGTCTGTCACTATTTGGAAGGACGTACCCGGTATCATGAATGCAGATCCCAAGTTATTCAAGAAGGCAGCCAAACTAGACCGGATTTCTTACAGGGCAGTGGCAGAAATGGCTTTCTACGGTGCCAAAGTCTTGCACCCCAAAACCGTACAACCACTGGAAGCACATAATATTCCACTTTACGTCAAGCCTTTTCATCATCTCCACGAAGCAGGTACAGAAATAACCAATGAATTGAGTAAGCCAGAGTACCCCATCTATATCCTGCAAAAAGACCAGGGACTTGTACATCTCAGTAGGGGAGTATCAGAATTTTTTGACGAAGCATGCCTGCAAGAAGTTATTTACCAGCTGATGCAGTATGACACGCGCACTAGCATGCTAGAAAAAGACGCATACACCCTGTCTATTTGCCTGAGCACTGACTCCTACAAGCTTAATAAGCTATTAACAATCCTTAGCCAAAAATTCAAAATACGCTACCATGCACCGGTACATTTATTGACCGTCATACATCAAAACGCCCAGTTGCTACAAAGACTACTTTACCAAAAAACAGCCTTACTCACACAAAAAAGGGATCACATCTACCAAGCAGTTTTTTGTCCAGACGAAAAGATAGCAACAAGCATCGATCACATGCTATCAGCTCATTAGCGATTTACCCACTCAGTATTCATCTTCAGGGAAGAGAAAATCTTCCTTGGTTGGGTAGTCAGGCCATATTTCCTCGATATTATTATAAGGCTGTGTGTCGTCTTCAAGCTCTTGTAGATTCTCTTCTACCTCTAATGGTGCCCCCGAACGCTTAGCATAATCAAGGAGTTCTTCTTTCGTGGCTGGCCAGGGCGCATCATCTAGCCAAGACGCTAATTCAAGAGTCCAATACATAGATATTCAATAGGATAATAATTAATAAATATACAAAACTGATGTCATAAGCACTCGAACTTAATGCTTTTAGCCCATTTTGGGCAATAGGAAGTGACATCTCGTATGCTAGGTATGCCGCCTTGTTGTTAATGAGTATAATGTTATGTCCATCCAAAATCACTTTTTATTTCTCATTAATGAAAAATACAAAAACTATTTTAGACCAATAATTATTCATTTCATGTTATTTAAAAATAATTTGTAAAATATTACATCTGTAATTTGCATTATTAATATTAAGAACGCAAATTAGCGTACTAGTAGTCTAATTGTAAGCGTTCTTGTATACACAGTTTCATCGATTTATAGCCACGGTACTACTTTTTAGCATTCTATTGCAGAGCTGTGGCAATCCAAGTTTGAGGATTATTGAGCCGGCACGTGCTGGGGGAGAGCCAGGTGAGCCTCAGCAGACCACTGCCATGGTTGGAGGACGTCAGTCTGCTAGCCAGACTCTCGGAGAGCACCCCCTATCGACACACACACCCTCGTCGCATGGTGCTGAGCCAGTAGCTACTTCCCCCACCGCTGCTGTACCATCCACAGCACCATCCATTACTCCAGCTACAATTGCTTCAGGTGTGGTGCTTCCCCCTAGTACTCCCGATGATCAGGGCGTAGTAACGTCCCCTTCAAAAGAACTTGAGTCAGCAACGGAGCCACTACATTCATTCAGATCTTCGCGCCCGCTTAAGTCTCAAATAGCTGAAGAGTCCATCTCCCCTGTTGCCGACACGCACGTTGTCCGAGACTCGGCACTCATGCCTCTTTGTGCACGTCGTCAAGATGCCCCACTAGTAGCCCATCCATCGGCTGCAAGTGAGTCGCCTGTGCGAGAAGCCATGATCAGGGTAGATGATGAGATAGCCCTGCCTGCCTTCTCTTCTAGTGCGGCATTATCCCCTATCTCTGGACAGCACTACCTGATCTCCCAAGGTCGCCAAGTAAGCTTTCAACAAGAAGAATCGGGTGTGTGGCAAGCCCGGGTAGTGGATGTATGGGGAGGTACGCAAGTGCTACCAGTGGTGTGCGCGCCCGATCAGACGCAAGCGCAGGCCATTGCAGCGCTGAGTGGTAAGATCCTGATCCAGCACAAACATGGGATTCATATCCTGGAGACCAGCCAGCCCCCTTGGGCCCCGCGAGTGGTCTATGTGGGTGCGTTGGGCTTGCGCGGTGGGGGGCAGGTGGGAAGTGTAGCAACGAAGTTGGCAAGGGGAGTTTACGGATGGGTATCTCTTCCTTTCAATGCAATTGCTTACGCATTTAAAGACAGTATTCCACCACTTCCTTGTCGTGTGGGCGTACTTTCTAAACATGACAAAGAGGATCTACCCGACAGTAAGGTCAAAAATAGCTGTAAAGTGGGCGGGAAGCGAGTTACTTTTTATAAGAGTGACGGCTACTGGTGGGCCCGTACCAGTCGCTTTAAGTATAACAATACGATAGTGGGTGATCTTTGTTACGATTATAAATCGGATAGTATGGACATCCCCGTCAAATGTCGTCGTAGTGCCTCTTTATCTCTGGAAGATCTGGTCAACTGTCAATTCTCCATTAGAAAATACCGAAAGAAATCATTTCATGGCTTCATGACGTACAACTTCTTGGACTACAACGATTATCTGGGCCTAGGCTACGAGCTAGAGTTGCTCACCCCACCAGAAGAGATACAAAACAACAAAGAAGCCCGGCGACGAAGCCGTCGCGAGAAAAAAAGACAAGAGGAAGAGCGCAAACGCGAAGAAAAGCGAAAAAAGCAAGAAGCAGCACAAGAAAGAGAAGCGGCCGTCTTGCAACGGGCGAGAGAAGAACAAAGACAAGCAGACCTACGCAGAGCCGAAGAAGAGCAACAAAAAGAAGCGCAACGAGAAGCACAAAAAAGGAAAGAAGAAGAGCGAGCTCGTAAAGAAAAGGAACAAGATGCCCGGCTAGAAAGTATGGCAGAAAAGTGGGCAAAAAGGTTTGCTCAAGGACCATCCAGTACATGGACACACGAGCATAGGGTGATCAACGAAGGTTATCTCTCTGACGACGAGCTGGATCATGGCGTAGGAGCCAACACAGGAAGTGGCATCGATTTTGGCGAAGAAGAAACGCAGGAATCCCCTTCGGACACTGCAGCCAAAGAGAAAACAAGCACACCACCGCTCTCCCCCGAAGTATTTGCGGAGCAATTGCAACGCAGAGAAGCCTGTGCACAGTCTTGCGGCGAGCATGAACAAGAGAAGCAAAAAGACACTATGTTGCTACTCCGAGAAACCCGGAGTTGCCTTAATGGATGGAAAGCGATGGCTGCAGCAGATACGCTAGGCTCCTCTGCCCAACACCATGTAGCCGAATTACACGAAAAACTCTTGGTATTGCCTGATAGGCTGGCCAACTGGCAGAGACGGCTCCAAGACTGGAGTAAATCGCTAGAGGATTGGGCTAGCGATCTACAGGACGCTACTTCTTCCGTCCTGGGCGTTGATGATCAATCAAGTACTTGCCAAAATAGGCGAAGAGACTATCAAGAAGCCAAAGCAACGTTTGATCGTACCCAAAACGAATATCAAGCCTTGTTCCAAGATGTGCTTACTGCATTGAGCGCGCCCGATTACTATGCAGCACTGACAACGCCGCAGCTTCAGCGGCAAAGCATCTCGCTGGCCCACAAGCTGCTCCACATAGCCAATGAAACAGCGACTAAAAAAGCGCATGACTTACAACACGCCGAGCAAGCGTATCAAAGCATGCCATCTCGTGTCGATAGAGCAAAAAATCAGTTAGCAATCGCGCGTAAGCGATGGGTACGCAAGCAAGTAGAAGTCATGGCACATGCACTCAACCACCAGCCCTTACTAGATTATCTTTCAGGCAAGGGGCAAGGCTACATCAATAGAGTGGATGCACAAGGGAAGACTTCTTTACATAGCGCTGTGGATCAGGGGCAAGTTGAGGTGGTAAAATGGCTCTTGGACCATAGGGCAGATGTAGCCGCCAAAGACGCAGATGGACGCACGCCATTGGACTGGGCAGTAAGGAAAAATGATACCAACAGTATAAAAATACTGGTAGCCCATAACGCCAATGTAAAAGGCAAAAACGCAGCAGGATATACGCCCCTACACTATGCTACACAAGAAAATTGTGTAGACGCTGTCACCACACTCTTAGACCATGGGGCAAACATAGAAGCCCAAGGGGAAGATGGCTTTACGCCCTTGCATTATGCAGCGGAGGCAGGCAACGAAGCGATGATTAGACTGCTGCTAAGGCGAGGTGCCGGTATAAACGCCAAAGATGAATGGGGCCATACCCCCTTGCATCGCGCAGCGTTGAAGGGGCATATAAATGCCGCGGAATCACTACTGGAGGGAAAAGTAACGATAGATGCCAAAGACATAGACAACAATACCCCACTACATTTTGCCGTACAGGGAAAACATGTGGATATCGTTGAGTTATTGCTGATACATGGTGCCCATAGAAAAGCAAAGAATAAAGACGGACTGACTCCTCTATACTATGCAGTGCAGATGGGAAACGTTCCTGTTACCAAGGCACTCTTATATCATATTGCGGATATTAAATCTCAAAATATAGGCTCATCTACTCTATTGCACTGTGCAGCACAGCAAGGCAGCAAAGCCATTGTGCAACTGCTGCTGTCATGTGGTGCAGACATAGATACTAAGGATGAAGAGGGATGTACTTCGTTACACCGGGCTGTACAGCAAGGGCATACGGCTGTTGTTGAGTGGCTCCTGACCAAAGGAGCCGATATATCGGCTAGGGATCGATCGGGCTTCACCCCACTGCATTGGGCCGTACAACAGAACTACCCTATCATTACGGAGTTGCTTCTTGTACGCGGTGCCGATCAGACCCTGAGGGATACAAAAGGCAGAACCCCCAAAATACTAGCTGCTTCTCTAGGTCACCAGCTAGAAGATCCTGCAAGAAAGGTTGTCCATAAAAAAGTAGAAGCCCTGGCACATGCTACACACCATTGGCCGTTGCTATACTACCTGGCAGGCAAAGGGGCACAGTATATCAATGAAAAAGACGCACGGGGTAAGACGGCTTTGCATTGTGCCATGTTACAGGATGACCCTTGTATCGTGACGTGGCTTTTAGATCATGGGGCAAACGTAGCGATTAAAGATACAAAGGGATTTACGCCGTTACATACAGCAGCAGAACAAGGGCATAACTCCAGTGCTTCTATCTTGTTGGATTGTGGTGCCAACATAGAAGCTCGCGATGAAGATGGAGATACTCCGCTACACTATGCAGCATTCGAAAAACACACCACCACAGCGCAGCTCCTACTCGATCGAGGTGCGTGTATAGAAGCACAAGACCGCTTGGGAATAACTCCTTTAAGTACCTCGGCTCTATTGGGTGATGTTAGTACCCTAACTCTGCTACTCAATCGTGGTGCCACGATAGACACAAAAGACTCCACAGGATTTGCTCCCTTACATCTTGCTGCATCCAAGGGCAACATAACTATCTCGCAACTACTTTTAGATCACGGAGCCAACATAGAAGCCGAGGATCTACAGGGGCACACGCCACTACATTGCGCAGTGGATAAAGGACAGACGCGTACAGTTGAACTACTCCTCAAACGTGGCGCCCGTATAAACATTAGAAATCAAGTAGGCACTACGCCTTTATACCTCGCAGCCCACGAAGGAAACAAGGATATCATTTCGTTGCTGCTTGACCACGAACTACGGAGAAGAATGATGCAGCTTCTACCGTCCGACTATACGGCTTTACATAAGGCCATGTTGCTGGGGCATAACCACATAGCCAAGATACTGGTCAAAAAAGACATAGGGGTTGTAGATGGCCTTACACCTCTACACCGGGCTGTGATCGAGGAAGATATGGCCACCCTAAGAAATATCTTAGAAGAAGGAGGAAATATCGAGGAGAAGGACGGTAAGGGTTGGACACCGCTGCATTGGGCTGTGAATGGCGGCTATCGATTCCTAGTAACCTTATTATTGACAAAAGGGGCAGATATACATGCAAGAAATAATAACGGAAGCCTTCCGTTTCACGTAGCAGCGCAGCAGGGATATACCGATCTTGCAAAGATATTCTTAGAAAAAGGAGTAAGTGTCAATGTGGCAAATAAATATGGTGCCACAGGATTATACCTAGCTGCTGCATTCGGTCGTGTTGCCATGACCTCGTCGCTTCTTGATTGTGGCGCTGATACAGAAACAAATGTAACAGATGGTCTTACAGCATTGCATAAGGCCGCAAAAGAAGGCCATCACGCGATTGTGACATTGCTCTTGGATCGCAACGCTGACATCACGGCTAAAGACCAGTGGGGTTTTACCCCTTTGCATTGGGCAGCACAAAAAGGCGGCCACCAAGCCATTACTAAACTACTCCTTGATCGGGGAGCCTATATCACAGCCAGGGATCAATGGGGGTATTCTCCTTTGCATTGGGCAGCACAAAAAGGCCATGCCTCCACCGCTGCATTACTCCTCGATTGGGGTGCCTATATCACATCCAGAGATCAATGGGGGTATTCTCCTTTGCATAGAGCAGCAGAAAAAGGCCATCAGGCGATTGCTGAACTACTCCTCGATCGGGGTGCCAATATCACAGCTAGGGATAAGTGGAGGTATACCCCTTTGCACAGGGCAGTACAGAATGGCCATACCGCTACCGCTGAATTACTCCTCGACCGTGGCGCCAATGTCAATACTAAGAACGAAAAAAACCAAACCCCATTAGACGTTGCAGTGTCTCAAGGGCATGAGGAAGTAGCGGCCTTGCTGCGTGCGGCCCGCGCACCTGGGTGGCGCCCTCAGGCCCACACAAACACGGCCCCCAACGTAACGCGTAGCGCAGTTCAGGCACCAGCAGCAGAACAATCATCAGCACAAATAGCACAACCCCCTCCTGCTACCACCACAACTGCCCCGTTACGTTCCAACGTAAAAGATGCACCGGCATCAGCGCAACCCCAAGTGTCGCCCAATGCAACCTCCAAAAAAGACGAAGGCCCCATCAACCACCAAGGACTCCCGAACGTAGGAAACACCTGCTATCTCAATGCGGGTTTGCAGGTGATGGCCAGGCTTTATCCTAATCTACTCAGCAACAACCACAATCATACAAGTACAATGGTACGGTACGGTCGAAAAGTCCTAGATAAGCTTACTAACCAAGACGTGAGAGCAGGAGTCACTACAGCCGAGGCTGAAGCATTCCGTGATATCTTAATAGAAAGCTACAATGTGGGTAAGGAGACACATGGCCAACTCCATGCTCAGCAACAAGAAGATGCTGCGCTCGTATTTAACTTCTTATTAGGACAATGTGAGGCTGCGGAGGTGGAATTTTACAGCACTAAAGTGCACCCTGCGGGTAAATATGCTACGACAACGAATCATGAACCCAGTACAGGAACAGCCTTACCTTTATCCCTGCCCAAAACACCCATTTCCATGGACTAACTGGTAGCCAACACGTTACGGGGCAATCATGTCACAGACGTTGAGTGGGCACAACCTAAGGGTAGGCCAGCTATCCGTGATGAGGCCTTTGCGGGTCATAAGCTGAGTCTTGCCAACCTACAGGTCCTCCACAACGGTATCCTTCCTGTGTGGGCACAAAGATTCTGTCAGCATGACCACCTAGATGTAGGCACTTCCAGGAAAGTTCATACACCTATTACCCACCCTTTCCACGTAACAATCCCAGCAGATCACCTCATAGAAGCTGTTCCTTACACAGGTAAGCTAGTGGGCTTTATTCATCACGTAGGAGGGTTGCTTAGCGGCCACTATACTGCCTATGTGCAACATCAGTCAGGCGATTGGGTTTGCTACGATGATACTATAGTCACCAAGCTGGATCATCCTCCCTTACGAGAAGCACAAGAAGCGTATTTATACTTTTACAAGGCTGTAGATGGTACGCAGCCATCTGTAGGCAGTACATCGCCCGCTAGCGTAAAAGACACCCCCGATCTAGCACAAGCTAGAGTAACACCCCAAACACCGTGTCAAGCTCAAGCACCGAACACTAAGCCCCGTCACCGTACCCGTGTTACCACGGTAATGTCAGATTCGGATGATTCTTATACATCCTCAGATGAGTCTATCTCATTAGAAGCTGAGCAGTATACTGAGGATACATCAGCCACCGAAGTGCGGCCGTCAACACCGACCGCACCAGCAGCTACTACCACAAATTCTCCCTCGTCACGTTCAGGAATAAAGGATGCTCCCGATCTGGCACACGCCAAAGCGGCACTTAAAAAAGCCGAGTCAGCACACCAAAAGGCTCAGAAAACCGTTGAAGAATCAGAAAAGGTACTACAAGGAGCGCAGCATACCGTAGAGAATGCAAAAATACAGGTTCAAGAATCTATTCCTTACATCCAGGCAATACAACAACACCTTGCATCCCTGATCGAGGGGCATGCAACTAACGTACAGGCAGAATCACGCTGTGTAGCCTTTTACCTACAGGCTACCATCCAGGAGGCTGAAGACTATTTACACGCTTTAGCCGAAGCCGATGCAGTGACAGATGAAACAAAAAAAGAACAAGGGAATGCACTTTTAGGTACGCTTTATGATTGTCGACAACAAGAGCGAGATTACTACCGCCATATTGAACAGTTTTTTCTGGGCGACGCTACCCTGAGCAAAGAAGCACAAATACAGCTCCTTGGTGAGATACTTCCGCAGTACCAATACCATATCGACACATTAACCAACTTGATTGATCAGTTGGTCCAGAAAGGACATGCGGCGATGCCCGATGCAACGGTATTACCGCCCGGTTCTACGGAACCAGAACCTACAACAGCCAAACAAAGTCAACCGAACGAGATACCTACAGAACAAAACGCAGATATCTCCCTACGCATTGCGCAACTGTACGCTTCTTTACCGATAAGCTTACAAAAAGAATTTCAAAAAAAAGTGGCTCCTATACTCGAAGAGAAGCTAATACGCGCACCAGCAGAATGGCAAGAAAAAGTTTTTAATTACTTCCATAAGCAAGGCAATTTTTACCCCCATGTGCTACAGCAGCATCCAGTACGGGCTTGGGTGTTCATGTCGCTACTCCACGACCTTATCCAAGAACCATCTCTGGCAGATACTGCACAGATGCGCTTCAACCTACTAGCAGAGAAGCTCATAACCCAATATCCAGCAGAGATACTAGAATCCATCTTGTGGGCATTGAACAATAAGAAAATAACCCATACGCTCTCGCTCAATGAACTCTGTGATGTGATGGACATGCTGCCTGAAGAAGGTACCCATGCACAGGCACTCCTGCGCCTATCCGATAACCAGTGGATGCCAGCACTGAAGAAAAACTGGCTCCAAGAAGCGATAAGCAGTAGTTGCCCCCATTTAGACACACACCAACACCAACACGTGACGCTAGAACTGGCTTATCTAGGCTGGAGTCTGAAGACTACCCAAGCCTTCTTGGAGCAATTGCCACCAGAAGCGCATCCAGAGGACTTAAGTAAGTTCTTGGCATTGGTAGCACAACATACTATCGATGAGACATGGATAGACGAGATGCTCACAACGTCGACCGCGGATCAAAAAAATAGGATCGCTGACTGGCATCACCAAGTAGCTTGTTGTCTACTAAAAGAGAAGTTACCCAAACTCTTGCCACAAGCAGCCCAGGTAAGTACTTATGATCTAATTAAAGCATTGTGGATACAGATACCAGCCTACCAAGCTGTGAGTACTTTCTTAGAACAATTATTCCTCAGGAAACAGCAAGAAGATGATTTTACCTTAGACCTAGCCCACTTGCACCAGGTACTCAGCTTGATTCGTGACTATCGGCTCGACGATGCCACCTATACCAAGCTCTTACGGCAGCTCTCCGTTATGCCTCCGCAGCAGTGGGCTTCACATCTCTACCCCCAGATCATGCAACATTGCTTTGCCGAGGAAGCCCACGAGCGAACGGTAGAAGAGATTATCGACTGCATGGCTGACCACTCACCTGGAGTAGCTTATGTGCAGAATAGGGCTGCGCTAGCCCAAGCACACCAGGATATCATGAATGCCTACCAGGAAGACGCGAAAGTATGCCCGGGTGGAGAGGCCATTGCCCAATGGGATGCTGCTACCGTCACGAAGTGGTCCAAAAAGGTCAAAGATTACGCTAAAAATCCAGGGACAGGGACTTTGCCGACGCAGGCTGAACTCATTGCCGTCGTCAAGCGGGCCGTGGAGTTGCACCATGGGTTCTCCCCCAGAAATACGCAACTACTGTCTTTATTGGTTTTGCTTAATACCGAAGCGGACCAGGGAAGACTTCTTCAGATCAATACCGGCGAAGGGAAATCACTGACTGTAGCCATGTTCTCGGCAATAAAAGCCTTGCTCAACTGCAAGAGCGATATCGTAACTACCTCGACCGAGCTCTCTATTCCAGAGGTTGCTAAGCAGCAACCCTTTTTCGAGATGTTAGCCACATCGGTATCAGAGAATAGCTCCAAGAAGGATATAACGGACATCAGCAACAACAAAAAGAAACAGCTAGCTTATCAGAAAGACCAGGTCTATGGAACACCGGGAGACTTTCAAAGCGATATCCTCCGGCAAGAGTTCTTTGGCAAAGAATTGCGCATGGGGCGTCCTGACGACTGTGTTATGGTAGATGAAGTAGACAATATGTTGTTCGACAGTCGCGACCATAGCATTCGCCTCACCAGCTCCATGCCTGCTACCAACTACCTCGAGGTTTTATTGGCAACTACGTGGCAACAGGTGAGATACTGGTTAAGTCACCTGATTGCAGATCGGGGGCAGGTTTACTGTATTGAAGAAGATTTTTCAAAAGACGAAAATGGTCATATCACCATTCTATCGGGAGAAGAGCGAGACCCGGAAAAGTGTATGCTTCTTATCGAAGAGAACGAAGAAAACTTCAGTGTAGAAGATTTTATCAAAGAAAGAGTCCAAGGAGACCTCGAGTTGCTGCTGAGAGAGCTAGAAACCGAAGATGAGAAGGCCGCCTACGCTGCCCATGAAAAGCTGGAACGCAAGATTGCTTTACTGCGACTAGACGTTGCCAACGAAAAAGATCCAGATGAACACAAAAGTATGGCAGGCCAAATAGCAAAGCTGGAAGAAGAGCAGCAAGCGTTGCCTTGGAATACGGATAAGACGAAGTATCCGTCCGTCATTGTGGTACCTCGTCATCTCAAGGAGCTAGCCAGGCAGCAAATCCCTCGATGGATACGGAGCGCCATCAATGCAGCACTGGTGTACAAAAAAGGCTGTCACTATGAAGTAGATACGGAGAAAGGCAGAATCGTCCCGGTAGACTACGGAAACACGGGCGTATGGCAGCATAGTACGGTCTGGAGCAATGGCTTGGCGCAGTTTTTACAGATCAAAGAGGGACTTAAAGTAACGCCAGAGAATATCTCTGCCAACTTCATCTCTACCGTACGCTTCTTTAGGAGGTATGCGCAACAACTGTATGGCCTCACAGGTACGCTAGGCAACGAGACAACACAAGCATTTTTCAGAAACGTCTACAATACCGATTTGGTGATTGTGCCCCCCTACAAGCAACGCCTCATCGTAGGGAATGCAGATGCACGTTACACTTGCAAGGAGCTTACGCCACAGATCATTGTAGATCAAGCCACCGACAAGTGGCACGATGCCATAGAAGCTAGTGTCTTGGAGCATACGCGGCAGCACCGTGCTGTCTTGGTTATTTGTAAGCATATCCGGCGAGTACATGCCCTCAGGGAACGTTTGCAGCAGCATTATACCCGTGACAAGCTCTTTATCTACACAGGCGAGGAAAAGTTTACCAAAAGCAAAGTATATCCAGGCGAGGTCATTATTGCTACCAACATTGCGGGGCGGGGTACAGACCTCACTTCCGATGCAGTGGTAGAGCACCACGGAGGTCTGCATGTATGTATCACCTTTTTACCAGATAGCTATCGTGTAGAGCTACAGAATGCAGGTCGAACCGCTAGAAAGGGGAGTAAAGGGACTAGCCAGCTCATCCTGCATCAGCCCGAACCAGTTACGATCGAAACGCTACGCCAGCAGCGCGACACCCAAGAAGCAGAGGACCTTCAAAAAGCCACCGACGAGGTCGAGCGCATGACCTTCAAGGATGACCTCTTCCAGCGCTTCTGCGAACTAGAAAATAAGCTCATACCCACGCTAGATGATTTTGAACGGATGCGCCAGAGCCAGCTTGCGGAACAGCTCTGGAAAGAATACACACAAGATGAATACGCTACTGCACTAAGAGCTGATGCCTACGAGAAGCATGTTGAACACCACGTACAGATACAGATTGACGCTATTCCGGCCACACAATGGAAAAAATACGCTCCTGAGGAAAAGCAAGCAAAGAAAACAGAAATTACGACGGCTGTACGCACAGCACATCCATTTGAAACATTCAAAAAAGAATATGACCCCAAAGAACGCAAGAAGGTCTTACGCAAATTTCAACTAACTAACGGCAACTTGCATCCAGACGTGGTGAAAGCCTTCGAGGAAGGTCGCCAGTATGTTCCTGCGAATGGAGAACTGGCCACTAAGTATGGCTGGGGACCTCAGGAGCGTAAGGCGGCAGAAGAACGCTTTGGTTTGTGGTTCCATAAGCACATACCGCAGGGGAAAGAGCCTATCGATTTTGATAACGTCCGAGCATCGTTCGAAACATTCCTGAAAGAAATAAAAGCCGATGCCAAAGCCGACAAACTAATTCGTAATCCTTTCTTTTATGTACAAAAAGGCAACTATCAGTTACAGTTAGAACGTACCGATGAAGCGATCGCCTCGTACGACAAAGCCATTGCAATGGACCCCTCCTTTAGCCTTCATGCACACTACAACAAAGCCATTGCTTTACTTTCACCTGAAAAGAATAAAAAAAATCACAAGAAGGCGAAAACAGAACTACAAGAAGCAAAACTCCTCATCAACCGCTACAAAGACGATTTGTTCATCTTCCAGAGTACTATTGGCCTCGTCCAGCCTCCCAAGCCCCAAACGGCGCAGCACATACAGCACCATCTAGAAATCCTTTCGCAACAAGAGCAACACATTGATGCAGCCGTTGGAGTAATTAAAACAGCACAAGAGGCCAGAAAAGGCAAAGGGAATCACGTCAAGATCACTAAGCTGGTAGAAGTAGATGGAGTCTTTGATAAAGACGCAGCCCAAGAAAACCGGGAAAAGGCCCTGAAAGAATCGTATGAGAATGGACTCGCTTATTTCTTTACTATCGAAGAGAAACAGCCGAGACCATGGCTATCGATCGCTGCTGTGGCCCTGATAGGAGTAGTACAAATTGCAGCTGCTGCCTTTGCTACGGTCGTTTCGGCAGGTATACTCACACAGACGCTGCTCCAGTCAGGAATCTCAGATCTGATCACAGCGGTCAGATCAGCGATAACCGGTAAATTCTCCTGGAAAGAATGGGGAATATCGAAAGCCATCAGCATAGGCATATCGGTAGCCTCAGCGGCTATACAGAATGGCTGGAACAGCCTCAAAGACGAGGCTAAAGAACTGGGAAAGAATATTAAAGAAGGAATTAGGGGTGTTAAAAATCATGTAGCGAAAGCAAGAGAATCGCTCACCGAGCAACTCAGAAATACAGCGCTCGAGATAGGTAAAGGGATAGGTAGTGAGTGCGCCGGCATGCTGCTGCAACAAGGGGTGCAAGAGATTGTGGCCGAAGCGCTAGAAGAAAAGATCACGAACCACGTGAGTCAGGCACTCATGGAGTCCATGCTAGAAAGTGACCTGATTAAAAAGGCCATGGCTCAGGATGTGGCCGAGGGACGTGACTATTGGTCTCAGATATTCATCAGAGAGGGGCTAGCCATGCTCAATGAAAAAGAGAGTCCCTGGAATACCATACTCAAAGGCATTATTCAAGGGACGGCCTTACAACAGATCACCGATCACATTAAAGGGAGTTATGCAGAAGGGAGTACCAAAGCCGCCATACTGTCGAAGTTAACTTCTACAGGGTTTACCATGTTAAATGGCTTCCTTACGGAGATTGATGGCTTTACCGATACGTTCTCGGCAAGCTTCTATGCACGTATCCAACAAAAATACGGAGAAGAGATCACCAAAATAGAAGTCAAGACCAACACAACTACGGCGGAGAAAGAATCAGAGAAAGACGTAAAAGAGAAGCAAGCACCTGCAGAGCAAGAATTTATGCGCGTGATCGACGGACAAGAACCGCTGGACGAAGATGACATACAGCTGCATGACCGCTACAATGGACAGGCATTCTCTACAGAAGCTAGAGCGACGCCGCAGCAAGTGTCTATAGATCCGAAGGCAAATCAAGAGGAACGTACCAAGGCCTTAGCCAAGGTGCTAACCAGTAACGTAAGTGCGCAACTTCTAGGCAGAGTAAATCAGCACCTGATCGCCCCATTGACGAGTATGGCTGCAGGAGCATTCATGGAATTTACTACGTCAGGGATCACGAAGCGGTTGCGGGCGCAGCGAGACAAGGCGGTGGCACAAGCCCAATTCAACGGATTCCAAAATGAGCATGTTAACAAATCGGCTGCTGGTACTGGGCAGGGTGCTGAAACACCCACGCAGGGGAATACTGTTCCTGGTAATGCAGATAATACTCCTGAGACTCCTCCAGCCAATCCAAATAATTCCCCAGAAACCACTAATGAGGCCCATAGAGCAGCTTTAGTAGCGTTCATTCAAGAGAAACTCAAAGAAGGGTGCAATATCAAGGATATAGGCGCCTTGGCCGGGACACTTGGGGTGGCCATAGGCATTACTGAAGATGGTAAACACAAAGGCTATATAGGCACAGCGCTCAAGGGCAATGGAGTGATAGAATTTACCTATGATTCTAATCCTGAAACAGGGAAGATCGGCCATTGGGGACTAGCTGATGTGAGCATTCCCATCACGAAAAGCGGTGAAAACACGTGTCTTCCCGACGCTGCGCTGGCAGGACTTTCAGAGAAGAAAA
>WTJV01000007.1 GCA_011524725.1 Amoebophilaceae bacterium
TAGGCGGGTCCTTTGCATACCACAGTATCTTAGAGATGAGGTAACGGAGAATTGTCGCCTTGGTGGAGAGCGCGTTAAAAAACCCGGAGGCTGTGATTGCCCTCGCCGGCGAGGCGATCCTCATTTTTTGCAAGATTTTGGAGGGGAATCACGTTTTTCTTGCGTTTTTTGCTAGTCTATTTTAGATAAAATTTGGGTAAAAATCTTACTGCACACGTTATCATTAATGAAATTTCTCCTTCTTAAGGGACAACTTCTTAGTCCACATACTCTTTACTAGAAATACACCATTTCTTAGTTCTCCATCTAAGAGTTTCATAATGACTTCACCTTCTTTGCCATAAAAGTTAGTGAGCAGCAAGTCGGCTTGTAGCCTACACAATAGCCACCCTTTCAAAAGCAACCACAGTCAGGTTGGGCGCTACATTAGCCAAGTATTGTGCAATGGTAAGCCCGTTGTTCTTAACAAAAGGCTGATCTAGCAAGGTATTTTCTTTGAAAAACTTGTTGAGTCTTCCTTGGGCAATTTTGTCTAGCATTATCTCAGGCTTTCCTTCATTACGTGCCTGTTCTTTAGCAATGGCTAGCTCTCTGTCTGTCGTTGTGGCGTCTATACCACGCTTATCGACCGCAAGGGGATTCATGGCGGCTATCTGCATGGCTACATCCTTGCCAGCCTCTATCACTTGTGGGCTACGGCTGCCTTGGAGACCTACTAGAACTCCCAACTTACTACCCATGTGCATGTACGATACCACTGTCTCACTACTTAGGGCAGCATAAGTGGTGATAGTTATCTTTTCTCCAATCTTACCTATTAATTCTGTGATTTGTTCTTGTATGGACAAGTTCCCTGCAGGCGTAAGCAGCAAAAGGTCTTCGCGTGTGCTAGGCCGGTACGTAAAAGCAGCTTCCAAGATGGCTTGGCCCAATTGTTGAAATGTTTCATTTTTAGCCACGAAGTCTGTCTCACAACCCAGAGCAAGCGCCACGCCATAACTATTTGCATCATCGGTCTTGGCCAAAACAATTCCTTCAGTAGTGGCTCTATCTGCCCGTGCAGCAGATACTTTTTGCCCTCTCTTCCTTAATATTTCGATAGCTTTCTCAAAATCGCCTCCCGCTTCTGTGAGTGCTTTTTTGCAATCCATCATGCCAGCTCCCGTTTGCTGCCTCAACCTATTAATATCTTGCGCGCTGATCATAAGTATGTTATTCTATTAAGTGTCGTTGACTAGCCGATTTTTATGCCTAATGAATCTTTTCTTCCTCAAGTTCTACCTCTTTGCTTACCTTCTTGGTGGTGGTATTTGACTTATCTGTGGATGCTGTATTACCGGATTTTGTAGGCGCTGTAGCTGTTTTTGTATCCACTTTTTTCTTGCTTTCAGCGGTCTTTGGGGCTATAGTTTTTTTAACTTTTTTGGCAGCAGATTCTATGGCTTCTTTTGCTTGTTCAGATGCTACACTCTTGGTTGCCATCTTAGTGTTAACATTAGATTCTTTTGCAGTTGTTTTTGTGTCTGCTCTCTTCTTTCCTGCAGCCGTCTTGGGTCTGGTAGACCCTGTAGCCTTAGTCAAAGAGGCATCTCTTGCTATGACTTCTGAAGGAACTACTCTTTCTACATTTCTTGCTCTTCCTTCCTTGCTAGCAATTATTTCTTGTTCTGGGCCATCTGTTTCTTCTTTGTGTTTGCTTCTTTCCTCCAGTCCTTCCTCGATAGCACTCCCAACAGCTTTTATGATGAGTGCCACAGACCGTGAGGCATCGTCATTGCTCGGCACTGGATAGTCAACTTGTGTAGGATCTGTATTGGTATCCGTCAGTGCAAATACGGGAATCCCGAGCTTGTTTGCTTCTTTGACAGCAATGTGTTCTTTCTTGATATCTACGATAAAGAGCGCAGCAGGCAATCTGGTTGTATCCGAGAGCCCTTGCAATAAGCGCTCTAGCTTTGTCTTTTCTCGCGCAATCATGAGCTGCTCTTTCTTAGCCATGTTAGCATATTCCGTACTTTTTACGAGCTTACCGAAGGAAGACATCTTCTTGAGCAACCTTCGGATAGTAGCAAAGTTAGTGAGTGTTCCCCCTAGCCACCTTTCCGTCACATAAGGCATTCCGAGCCGTTTGGCTTCTTGTGCTACTATATTTTTGGCCTGCTTTTTTGTTGCTACAAATAAAATCCTTTTACCAGCACGTGCAATAGTTTTAAGGGCATGAGTGGCCTCTTGGAGTTGTAGTAGTGTTTTATTCAGATCGATGATGTGAATACCATGACGCTCCATGAAGATAAAAGGCGCCATGTTGGGATGCCATTTGCTAGCTAAATGCCCAAAGTGAACACCTGCATCGAGTAAGTCCTTGTGTTGTAGATTGATCATTCAGGGGAGTACTTGAGAGATTATCGTTTACTAAATTGAAATTTCTTTCTAGCTTTTTTACGGCCATACTTTTTACGCTCTACCATCCTTGGATCTCTAGTAAGGTAGCCTGCTTGTTTTAGGCCGGGTCTATGTTCAGCATCTACCTGGCATAGCACGCGTGCTATGGCTAGCCGTATTGCCTCAGCTTGTCCTTTCAAGCCACCGCCTTGGACGTTGACTTGGATATTGTATTGGTCTACACCACCTACCTGATGCAAAGGTTGCCGCACTACCATCCTCAGCACTTCAGCAGGAAAGTAATCCGCTAAAGATCGCTTGTTGACCTCTATTTCTCCCTTTCCACTAGACAGATAGATTCTGGCTACGGCAGTTTTTCTTCTACCTATGGCATTGAAATTTTCCATATAGCTAGGCTTTTAGCGTGATATTTTTAGGTTTCTGGGCTGCATGCTCATGCTCTGGACCTGCATACACAAAAAGATTGTGAAATAGCTTACGGCCTAGCCTGTTTTTAGGTAACATACCCTTGACAGCATGCTCTATAATACGTAGAGGAAACCTCTCTTTAAGCTGTCGGGGCGTTACTGTCCTTTGCCCTCCTGGATAACCTGTGTGGGAAATGTATCGCTTTTTGTTGTACTTCTTGCCTGTTAGGTGGATTTTATCAGCATTGATGACAATTACGTTGTCGCCACAGTCTACATGCGGGGTAAAACTAGGCTTGTGCTTGCCCCTAATCATAGCCGCTACTTGACTAGCTAGGCGCCCCAAGGCCTGCTTCTCAGCATCCACTAGTATCCATTCTTTCTGGACATTCTCTCGATTGACCGATTTTGTTTTGTAGCTTATGTGATCCACCAATTTTTCTTTAAAAAGCATGCGATACAAAAATCGCGTGTCTTATACCATTAGGCTGCAAAAGTAATATCTTCTTTCTTGTTATGCAACAAGTGCTTAGCTCATTTTAAGTGTCGAGACCTTTGCATAATCTGGCTGATTTCTTTTTCTTCTTGTGGAGGTGGAGAGAAATTTTTCAGGAGTTTAGCCTCCCTATTGCCCCCTTTTAGGGGTATTTAGACAACTTTTTTCGCCATTTTCTCTATTTTTCTTACGATTTGGACATAACTATCCCCGGCAGTCTGTATAAGTTGTACGTTATCGCCTCCAAGACATGCTGACCATGCGTCTTGGCTAGGCCCACATAGCGCGCTGACAACCTACCGAACCAACGTTTCATACTCCCGAATACGCGTTCTATTTTATATTGATTTCGGCTTATTAATGTGTTATAACGTTTTTCCCGTACAGATAAAGCCCTATTGCGCGCATCCTTCCGTTGGATACCACTTCGTAGGCCTCTTTGGCGTAGTAGCTCCCTGTTTTTAGCCGAACAATACCCCTTATCTGCCCACAAACGGCTCCCCGATGAGAGCGCCACCTGCTCTAGACACGCCGCCATACACTGCCCATCATGGACATTAGCGGGTGTGGTGTGGACCGATAAGACTAGCCCCGTCTGTTCATCGGCCAGTTAGTGGCGTTTATAGCCATACTGAAGCTTATTGCCTTTTTTCACCCATCTCGCTTCTGGGTCTACCCCTGACTTGGTCCGTTGAGTGCTAGGATGATCAAGCTTCCCTGTCGGCAGATCGGTCGTCTTACCCTGGGGTTGGTTAGCCGTAGGGGTGATGGACGCATCGATGCTAACCCCTTGTCTTGGTTGTACGCAAACACCATGGCGTTCTAGTTGGCTATTGAGTGCCCTGAGCAGTCTATTCATAGCCCGTTTCTCGGAGAGCTCACTTCTGAAACGGCTCAGCGTACTGTGATCAGGGACCGTATCCTCGACGCGTAAGCCGCAGAAGGCGTTGGCAGACAAGGTATCATTGACCATGTCTTCGACGGCCATGTCGGAAAGATTATACCAGGTTTGCAGGAGCATCATCTTGAAGAGGACCAAGGGACTGTAGGCAGGTCTACCTGCTGCGTCCTGGACGGATCGCTTACCTACTTTGTGAAGTTCTTTCTCAAAGCCAGCCCAGTCAATGAGCGTATCTATTTGCTGCAAAAATTTGCTTCTTCTAGCCACATCTACGCTGACAAAACTACCAGGAATACGTTCTTTCTTTAATCATGATATAAGACATGGTATAGGAGTTTGAGGGGTGGACATCTTACTTATCAGTAAGATAGCTAAAAACCCCCACTTTTGCAACACAACGTGCAAAGGTCTCACTTCCTTAAAAAGACGTTTTTTTCACTAAAATGATAGTTCGTATAATATCTTGCTAGTGTATAAGTGCAATAAAGCCTAGAATCCGCCTATATTATGATAAAACCATGAACCCTGGCTATTTAATACGCATATAGCACTTGCTTTTTGTATCAGCAGTATTCAACTTACTCACAGAATACTTGACGTACTGTAGTGCCAAAAGGATGAGGTGCGTATTATGATGCGCTGACAACTAACAAACTAGCCGTATGCTCACAAGACAATATCAGGGCGGTATTATTACAGGGGTATTATCTGCCTTGTTGCTGCTAGCTGGTTGCCAGTCACAGCTGCATAGGGCGGGAGAAGAAGGGGAGAACCCACCTTATCATGTATTTATAAGCCACGCAGGAGAAGACAAGGATACCATTGCCGATCCCTTGTATAAGGAGCTCCGAGCAAGGAATCCGCACATCCGGACTTTTCTTGATAGACCAGAGATACCCTATGGACAAAATGCTCCTGCTCATATGATCAACGCCATGGATACGGCCCCATGTGGAGTGCATGTGGAGTGTTTATCCTCAGCCCAGCGTTCGCCGCCAAGAAATGGCCCATGCAAGAGCTAGACTGCTTCTTGAAGCGGAAGAAAACGGCTCAGGAGGGAGGAACTGAGCCCCCTTTTCTATTGCCTATTTTTTATAACCTGACGCTGCAAGAATGTGAGCTGGATGCCCCAACGTTCTTTGACCGATATCAATCGGTTTTTGAAAAAGAGAAGTATAAATTTGAGCAGCGTGTGCAGAATGGCGAAACCTCTCAGGATCAGGTCGTACAATCGCTAAAAGACCTAAGCGTATGCCGGGGTGTTGAGCTCGAAAAAAGCGAGAAACACCCATTGACTCACAAATTGATCTGGGATACCGCAAATGAAGTGTACAAAATGCTAGCCGGAACGTTACCGATGGCTACCTTCTCACCTGGTGTTGCTTCGGGCCACTTACACGAGCATATTAACTTTCCGGAGGTCGGCCACTACATACCCCGTGCGGTAGCCACAGCGGCGGTGCGTGAAGGACTAAACAAAAAAGGAATCTGTATTATTCATGGCTTTGGGGGTAGTGGCAAGAGCACCTTGGCCGTGCAGTATGCCAAAGAGAACAAAGAAGACCAAGTAATACGGTTCGTGACGGTATCCTCGGGTACCTATGCATTGATAGAAGGATTTCAAGAGATGGCAGCTGGTCTTGGAGTAGACTGGAGACCTCTCGCCAAGCATCACAGAGATAGTCTGAGCAATTACCGTAAAGCATTGGGTCAGCTAATCTATCTTGCCCTAGCTGAAAAAAACCAACGCCTCTTTTTGATTTTAGACGATGTACAAGCACAACACACCGAGATGATCCAAGACATGCTCTTGCATAGAGATCACGATAGAGTCATGATCATCATGACTACTAGAGACCCCAAATGCTTCCAACGGAAGTATCCACAGGTAGCGCTAGCTGACTTTAGTGAGCCAGAAGCCCGTGAATATGTCTCCCAACAACTCCAGGCCATAGGAAGGGAAGTGCATGCCGCCGTTGTAACTACGCTCTTAGAGGCATTATACCGTACGCCAATGAAGCTAGAACTGGCCATGCGCTATCTGGAAGAGACCGAAATACCGTTATCGGATTACATAGCTCGATTACAGCAAGCCTCTCCAGAAACTGGAATAAGGCCTCAAGTAGAGATGGGTATAGCGCACTTGTCCGCTCCTTCTCAGCTGCTACTACGCTATAGTGCGCTGTTGGACGTAACCTCCATACCGTTATCTCTACTGAGCAGCTTAATACTTCAAGAGGATCGAGTCTTGAGAGAGGAGACATTAGCGCCTTTGGTTCGTTTATCCCTCGTTCAGTTCCTACCCGATAGAGCCAACATCGCAATACACCAAGAAGTACAAGATAGTTGTCGGTACTATCGTGAGTGGTCCGAGGAGGCTAACGTCCGTAAGGCAACCCTGTTAGACCGCTTGGTCCATGTTTTGGCAGAAAAGATGCCCTGGGTAGAATCCAACCCTGACGATAGGTGGGTAGTGGCTAGGCTGTATGCGCCACAAGCAGCTCAGGCACTGAAAGGAGCTCCAGCATTATTGGGTAATACCCCCGAGGTTGCGTACTTGCTCTCGCTTATGGGACAGTACAGATCAAAAGTAGACTGTTCCTATGCTCAAGGACTGGAATATAAAGAGCAAGCCAAGGTAGGCCGGTACCCTCAGCGGTGACTTTTTTCGGTTCCTTTTTGTGTGGTAGACAAAAAAGAACGCCGCCCGGCGAGGGCAAACCACGTATGCCTCGCTGAGTGCTCAATTTAGAAATGAGTTGTTAAGGCTCAACTAAGTAATGGCTGTTGCTAATCTTGCTTTCTGGCTAGGCCACCTGTAATGCTCTTTTTATCAACGTTTCTAGGGGCAATTCTCCAGGATATTCTTTCTGTGTCCTGACAATGGCTTTTTCTGCCACATGCTTGCTGATTCCTAATTTTATTAAGGCGGTCAATGCTTCTTGTGCTATGAGATCTGGGCATTGCGTCGCCCCAGGAGAATCTTCTACCACAAGGCTGTGTGTCAGCTTGTCTTTGAGTTCTAAGACAATACGTTGGGCTGCTTTATCTCCAATACCCTTGATGCTTTTTAGTACGCCTACTTGATTACTCATAATGGCTTGCTTTAGCTCTGTAGGGTTCAGAGAAGACAAAATAGTCATGGCAGTTCGGGGGCCCACGCTGTTCACATTGATCAGGTGTAGAAACCAGTACTTTTCTTCTATACTAGCAAAGCCATACAGCGTATGTACATCTCCTTTAATATATTGGTGAACAAGAAGTATGCCGCTGTCCCATGCTTTGATGGTCGAGAAAGTGTGTAAGGAAATTTTTACTTCGTAGCCCACACCTCCTACATCAATTATGGTGTAGGTAGGTGATTTGTGGGTAAACTTTCCAGTCAGGTGTACAATCATATTGAAGAGATAATCAACAGAAGCGAGGGATGCATTTCATAAGTACGTGTAACTACCAGCATTGCATAGAGCCGAGACCATATAGCTGGCTCACTTCCTCTACTTTATATGGGCATGGCAGCCAACTAAAAGCCTATCTAATACCTAGTTCAAGACTATTGCAAAACTCGCTAAAAAATACCCCAGTTGCTTCTAAACGAGGCTAAAAGTACATTTTGCAATAGTCTCGTTCATAAATATAGGCTACAGCACTTAAAAGAAAAATCTCCTTCAACTTATTACCAGCATCTATGGAGTAAAAATTTTATCATTGTACTGCGGGGTGCTGATGCTTCTGCAATATATGTAAATCGATAAGTACTTTCACCCTGGCTAGACATTCTCTAAGCCACGTACGATGCAAATCAAAAGAAGTTTCGTCTTCTTCTACAAACACCAGCGCAGGAATGCCACAATATCGACTGATGTATAAAGCCCGGTAGGCATGAAAACGTTGCGTGATGATAATCAATGGATAGGCTCTACAAATTGCTTTTGCACGCTTGAGAGATTCCAGCGTATTGTTTCCCCGGATGTCCAAGATAAGTGCCTTCTTAGGTACTCCTAGTTTTATCAATGCTTTTTGCATGACCATGGGCTCATTGTAATATCGCCGATCGTGGGCGCCACTGAGTATTAAGTATTGTACCTTACCGCGCTGGTATAGCAAGAAAGCTTTTTCAATCCTCTTATTAAAGAACATACTAGCAGTCCCGTCTGTACGTGTAGGGCTAGTACCCAGTACGAGTCCATAAGTTTGGGAATGTATTTGCTGGATGTTGCTATGTACATGCTCTTGTGTATGAACAATAACCCACATGTTGCAAATTATGACTAGGCTCAGCAAAGCGAATAGCCCGCCTAGCGTGGTTTTTGTCCATGACCATAAATGTTCCATTGGTGAGCTTGGTTGGTGCGTCTAGTTATGCCAAGCTCCAAAGTAGATAGTAAGGCCTTGATATAATCTATTCATGCATTAAATACTTTTAGGCTACACTAGCTTACGGTTATATTCGCTCCTTAGCAAACAAGTGTCGGCATGGCTAATTCTTAATAGACCGTTTGTTAAAGAGTAACTTCAGCAAGTAGTTGATTAATGAGGTCATAATAGCTTATCTCTATCTCTTCAGCAATATCCAAGTATCAACCTGCCTTTTGCTAAAGGACAAAAAAATAGCCAGCATCACACGGCAAAATGTAGGCTAGCCACCAGCATACACCTAATAATGTGCTATTAGTGGTAATATAGCACAGCTCACTAATACTGGTGAAATGAAATAGTGTTAGGTTCGCCTATCTCTAAGCCGCTTGAGGGCGTGGTTGTTATACTAAACGCTAAACACCAATTTTGGACGAGTGGGGAGTAGCCTAATGTTACTTGCAATGTGCCGGCCGAAGAATTCGAATGGGTACCTCGAAATCCTATGCCGAGGGCTTTACAAAAGCTATTTTGTTTGACTTTTCCCTGTGCATCTTGCAGTCTGACTCCTTCTACAAAGCCCAAAGCAGCTACACGATAGCTCAAGAAAAGTCTAGGCGGAATTAAGACTGTTTCTAGGCCCAGATGAATTCGTTGTGTTCCTCCTGGGAAGGGATCTCTCAAGTAGGCCGAGACTTTGTGCATGTGGGTACTAATCAATTCTCCTGTAAGCATGTTGTGTCCACTTAGATAATTAAATCGAATGAATTGCCTTAGCCGCTGGTTACCGACCTCGAGTAGTGGTGTAAAATAATCTAGCTGAAGCCGTATAACACCTTGCTCTATAGTCTTTTCATGCCAAAATCCGCCTGTCTGAATAGCACCATACAAATGGCCTAGTTGTTGAATGCGTCCTCCTCGGGCTATGTTCAACTGCAAATAAGGTCGATGCACGAACTCCCCAACTTGGTACCCTCCTATGAGATTTACTGCGCTTCCGTACGGAACACTTTCTACATGGCCTGCACCATGCACTAACCGATCTTCATAATGCTTTTGATTAGAAAAGCCTAGACTCCCGAGGCCAAACACATGGTGATGAAAATAACGATTGGTCTTCTCTGCTACTGCGGGGCGATCCACAAAGTGCTGACGGGCCAACTTCCCCGTCACAAAGAAGCGAGCTTGGGGGTGCTTGTCACCAGGGTAAACCCTATAAGTAGTACCCAGCCAAATACACTGGCTGTAAAAAGAGAACGGTATCTTTTGAGGCTTTGTACTACCATCTAAGATCCGCCGTTTTATTTTCCTGATCTTGTTAAACTCGATTTTCCCAGCATGGCAGGTCTGGTCGGAAAAATCTCTGAATACCCGTAGCTGTTTGATCCCTCTTTGGGGTGTATAAAGGTATTGTAGCTCGCCTACGATTCCTGTACGGTTTATGTTAGGGGCACGGTACGTGATGCCGTACCCTATGCCATGGTCGTAAGGGAGTTTGTTTTCCAATATGTGACCCCATCCGTTGAAGTTGTTGTGCTTGATAGACAAACCAAATGGATCAAAACCTAAGCCAGGGCCGATAGGGAACTTGTCCCGGGTCACAATGTGTATATTGGCTGCGTCGTTACTACCTTGATGCGTTTGCACTGTGACATACGCTTCTTTGATGCATGGTACCCTATTAAGCTGCTCTTGACTAGACAGCAATTGATGTGGAATGACAGCATCCCCTGGCATAAAGCTCAGTTCACCTAGAATTACCGAATCTTTTGTTATAAGAACAATAATACTAGTTATCCACTCCCATCTAGAGTCTTCGGTACTCCACGCTCTATGCTTGTCTAGCTGAATTAGGCTAATAGTCTTCCCTTGATGAGGTAAATAGGGAACAATAGATCGTTTTTTTTGTAGCTCTTGTGGGTGGGGCAAGAGGTGACCAGACAACCACTGCATGACTTGGTATTGGAAAAAGTTGCTGCTGGGCTGTTCAGCTAAGCCTTTCGGGTTAGAAGCTCCATCAGGTACATCATCGTATCTGGCTTCATGTGCAGTAAGCTGTTTAGCCGTAGTTCCTGCCCAGGCCCAAGTAGTTCCTGCCCAGGCCCAAATGAGAAAGAAAATAAATGTGAGCCAATACCTTCGAAAAAACATAATTAGTTTATGAGAAAAAGTGCAAAGCTAGCAAAAACACATCGACGATGGACTTATGGTGACGCGGTAATATTCGGTTGAATCCAGCAATTATTAAACTAGTGGCATTAGTAGATACTGGGAATCTACATTATTGCTGTCGCGCTATAAGCCATAGGAATCCGCACCTAGGTTGCATACTTTTGCGGCCAGCACAAGGTGGCAACTATCACCAATAGCTGCAATTGCCAGGTTATCAGAAAACGATCAATAGATGACTCGCCTCCGTTGTATTTTCTTTATCTTTTTTTGCTTATCGCTAGCTCATACGCCATGGGCGCATATGGATCAAGAGTTATCAAAAAAATACAAGACAGCAAAAAAGCACTACGCCGCTGCAGACTATGTAGCAGCTAAGGCTGCCTTAGCGCCTCTGATCCATGCGGAAGGTAAAAGTGATATTACTCCCTACGCACTTTTCTATTATGCTTTGTCTGCTTACTATAACAAAGAGACTGCCCTAGCTGAAGACACTTTCAAGAGGATCATTGATGCGCATCCAGACTGGGAACAGAAAGACGAAGTGTGGTACTGGTTAGGCCAACTTAAGTTCGAAGCTAAAGACTACCATGCAGGGTTGAGCAGGCTGGCCAACATTACCAGTAAGGAATTTCAAGTCTCTTTAGGGAAGATGAAGATACATTTTTTAAGACAAATAGACGATATTTTTTTATTACAAGTGATGTACAGGCAATATCCCAAAGACCAGGATATAGCCAAGGTGTTATTTGATAAAATAGTACAACAACCGCTGATAAGCCGCGACCTTGATTTACTTGAAACGCTAGCACGTGATTTTAATTGGAGTATAGATAGGCATGACCCGATCAAGGAGGCTGCATCCTTGAAAAAAGATAGTTACAATGTAGGCGTTTTATTCCCTTTTTTTGTAGACGAAGTGGATTATGAAGAAGAAAGTAGTAATTCCTTCGTTATAGCACTTTATCAAGGTATCAAAACGGCAGTAGCAGTCCTGGCTGAGCAGGGTGTTAAGGTCAATCTCTATGCCTATGATACCAAAAAAGATCCTACTGTTACGGCTTCTTTGCTAGCGAAAGAAGAGATCAAAACGATGGATTTACTGATTGGCCCACTGTATGCGGATACTATTTCCTTAGTATCTGATTTTGTGCGGTCCTATCAGATCAATCTCGTCAACCCACTATCTGAAAACAAAGACGTAGTAGGAGATAACCCTTTTGTCTTTCTATTTAAATCGAGTCTGGATACACAAGCCATACAAGCAGCCGAGTTTACGTTGCAAGGCTGCGATGATGCATGCGACGTGGGTATTATCTATGGCAACTCAAAAGAAGACGCGTTACAAGCCTATACCTACAAACAACATATTGAGTTCAGTACTGGAAAAGCAGTCGCTTGGATGTGCCCCATAGCACCAGAGGAAGCCTACGATGCATTTAATGTACTTGAACAACCTTCGAGTATCCATGACGAGGATCGGGAAGGAAAAGAGCAACCCGTGAGCCTGGAGGGGCTGACGCACCTTTACGTAGCTTCCAAAGATGAATTGATCGTTGCCAATCTATTGAGTGCTGCGAAGGCTTTGAAGCATCCTCCTTGTATTATAGGCCACGAAGCTTGGCTGCGCCATAGCCTATTTACCTTCGATCAGCTGAAACAGCGTCGCTTGTACTTTGTTGCTCCTGATCATATTACGCACGAAAAAGACAGTACTCGTAAGTTTAAACGTCGCTTTTATGACCACTTTGCACAGTACCCTCAAAATTATGCTTATATAGGTTATGAAATGATGCTCTTTTGGGGTCAGATGCTAGCACAGCATGGGGGCTACGCGCAGAAATACTGGAAAAAAGAGTTTTATCCAGGCGTTATTTTTGAAGGGATTACCTATGGTGCTCATCATGACAACCAGTATGTACCTATCGTGCAGTTTAAAAACGGTCGATTCGTTGTCTGTAATCCTGAAACACTTAAAATGAATAAAGAAATACGATGAAATATGAAAGGCAGTTATTCAGATGGGCAAAATTAGCTGGACTAATTGCCCACAGGCGGCTAAGGAGCGGGGCGACTCTTTTATTGAATCAACTCTTTATTTTGCCCGTACTTGCCTATCAGTACTTTGTAGCACCGCACATCGCTAATTGCTGTCGCTTTTATCCTTGCTGTTCTGATTATACCAAGGCAGCGATTATCAAGCACGGCGTAATAAAAGGTATAGGGTTAGGTATAAAGCGCCTGACACGCTGCCACCCGTGGGGCGGAAGTGGATACGATCCAGTCTCTTGACCTCTAAAAGCTGGCTTTGTACTACAGGTCGCTGCACCCAGGCGTAATAGCAAAAGATAGCCCCTGCAGCAATAGTATGAAAAGTCATAGACGAGTACTGCGCTGCCTTTTGTGCTTTTTACCATAGACGCTGTACCTCAGAAGTATAATGCCCGCTACTACCAAAGGAATGCTTAGTGCCTGTGGAACCCTAAGAGGCCCTAGTACTGTTTCGAGGGCTACCTCACTTTCTTTAAAGAATTCATAGATAATCCGAAAACCAAAGACAATGACAAGAAACCAGCCCAATATCGCCCCAGGTCGCAGTCTATGTTTCTTGATCAGCCATCGACAGATGAGTAGTAGAAATAGCACGAAACACGAACCCGCTTCATAAAGCTGTGCCGGGTGCCTAGGAATTCCTAGCGTGGTAATATGAGCCAGCGGTCGACCTCTCTTATTTTTTGATAGGCTGTATTGTAAAGGTGTCTCCCTTGGTTCATGGATATGTCTGGCAATATAACTATCCTCTGCCAAGAAATACTTGACGTTTTGCTCTAAGAAACGCCGGATCGCTGCTTCCTCGGAGCCACCATATTTAAAAGATATAGCTAGGTCAATCGGTTGATAATTGCCATCATTGGGCCTCGTAGTATTGCGCTTCGTTACCTCAACTTTGTCAATAGCGCTGCTCACACTTTGGAGTCGATGCATAACCTCTCTAGCAAATAAGACACCATGTTGATTATTCGTAGGCTGCCCCCAAATCTCTGAGTTCATGAAATTACCTATTCTTATCAAACACCCTGCCAAGGCAACTACAATGATCATGCGATCAGCAACCCAAAGGTACCCCTGGCCTACCCTAAGCCGTTTTTTGATCGTTAGCCTGGGAGGAATAAGACGGGTAGTAATCGCATAGTTTGAATAGGCGTACATAGCTGTGAGGATACCGATAGCAGCACCGTGGCTAGCCAAGCCTGAATAACCCGTAAACTTGAAAGTAGGCGTGAAGGAAAAAGGTAAAAGAACCTCAAGGGGTCGTTGAGCGAAGTAGGAAAAATCATAAAATAATACGTGCCCTAGCCGAGCTCCAAGGATTGTTCCCAAGACGATATGGAGTGTCAATGCCTCTAGATCGCCTATGGGCTTCCCTTCTTCTTTCATAAAATAATACCATAGTTGCCTACCCAGCAAAAAGCCTAGCGCAAACAACAAACCATACCAACGAACTCCAAAGGAACCTAAGCGCAGCAAAACTGGGTCAATGTCCCAGATGATATAATGTAGCAACATGTAATCTTGTGTTATAGTAACAAGGTCTTTTTAAAGGTAGTTAAAATTGCGAAATAAGTTTACTGATGGCTTACTACTTTAGCCCAATTCTCCAAAAACTATTGGCGTTTGTACTCCGTTGCACTTAAAGACTTTTTAGACGCAAAAGTGGCACAATATAACTGCCCAGACTTTATCCAAGATGATCCCATCCTGATTCCTCATAGCTATAAAAAGCAGCCAGATATTGAGATCGCCGGTTTATGGGCAGCTATCATGGCTTGGGGGCAGCGCAAGGTGATTATTAATAAGTGCCAAGAGCTTTTGGGCATGATGGATTGCGCACCGCATGATTTTGTCTTGCACCACCGGCCAAGTGACCTTACCCCTTTTCTAAAATTTAGACACCGTACATTCAATCCCACCGATGCCTTCTATTTCATTCGCTTTTTGAAGCATTACTACCAGCGATACAGCACACTCGAGGATGCCTTTTTGCAAGGTATGTCCCCCCAGGACACCTCTACAGAAAACAGCCTTGTTGGCTTTCATCATCTATTCTTTAGCCTTAAGAGTTTGCCAGAGCGTACCCGCAAGCACATCGCCACACCTGAGCGCCAGTCTGCTTGCAAACGCATGAACATGTTCTTAAGGTGGATGGTGCGCCGGGACAACCAGGGAGTAGACTTTGGCCTGTGGCAGCGAATAAAACCACATCAGTTGGTTTGTCCTTGCGATGTTCACGTGAGTCGCGTAGCTAGAAAGCTGGGGCTTCTAAGGCGTAAAAGTACAGACTGGAAAGCTGCTATGGAACTCACACAAAAACTAAGGGTGTTATGCTCTACAGACCCAGTGAGGTATGACTTTGCTCTTTTCGGTTTGGGCATTATGGAGCAATTTTAAGTGGGCACACGTACTGCAGTTGAGGCGTATCATGTACGCTACATTACACTTTAAGAGATTCTTTACTAAATTTGGCATTCTCTTGTAGGTGTGGGCAGTGTATGATGTCTTTAGAAGTATTTGAAGTCGATATCATCCAGCCTCCTAGTATGTTGACCTACGAGTTGGGAGCGGAGTTTTTCGGGCTTTTTGAGCATAGTCTATTAGAAGGATGTAAGCTACTCGTCAACGTCAGAGTCGATGGCAAACATGATCGCTTTCAGTTTCTATTTGGCATTGTGGGAACAGTAGAATTGTTGTGCGATAGGAGCTTAGAAGCGTTTGCTTACCCAATAGACATTGAAGAAAAAGTAAATTTTGTTTTGGGAGGCGAAGATAAGGAGCTATCTACAGCGTTGTACACGCTTAAGCAAGAGGCAGCCACCATTAACATCGCCCAGCACATATACGACTTCGTTAGCCTGGCAATACCTATGAAAAAACTTCACCCACGTTTCTTTGACAGTTGATGTATAGGCAGCCACTATATCCGCTATCACCGTGTGAACTGCTAGACTAGTAATTAAAAGATATAACAGCAACTTAATGCATTATGGCACATCCAAAGAGGAAAATTTCTAAAACCCGAAGAGATAAGAGGAGAACCCATTACAAGGCTGCGATGCCTAACTTTTCTGTTTGCCCTACGACTGGTGAGTTACACCTGTCTCACCGTGCATTCTGGCACGAAGGCAAGCTTTACTATAAGGGTCGGGTTGTTATGGAGAAGTAGGTTTCAGCTACTCCCTAATGGATCCTAAGCAGTTGATGTCGATAGGTCGGCTTATCCAGCCACTAAACGCCAGTCAGTAAGGATTAGAAGTATATGAAAAAGCCAATACGTGCAGCCATTGCTGGTGTTCACGGCCACGTTCCCGACTATATACTCACCAACGCCGAGTTGGAAAAGATAGTAGATACTACCGATGAGTGGATTACAACCCGGACAGGTATTCAGGAGCGACGTATTCTGAAGGGTGACGATCAGGGAAGCTCTGTCATGGGTATCAAAGCGGTAAAGGGACTACTTGAGAAGACTGATACCGATCCGCAAGATATAGACCTTATCATCTGTGCCACGATTACGCCTGATGTACTTACGCCAGCCACGGGTAATATCATTGCCCATGCTGTAGGCGCTACTCACGCATTTAGCTATGACTTACAAGCTGCCTGCTCTGGATTCTTATACGCTATGATTACAGGTGCTCAGTTTATCGAGACTGGTAAGTACCGCAAGGTTGTAGTGGTTGGAGTCGATAAGATGTCTTCTATTGTCGATTACACCGATAGAAAAACCTGTATTCTTTTTGGTGATGGGGCAGGAGCCATATTGCTGGCACCCAACGAATCGGACTCAGGCATTATGGATAGTATACTCAGAAGTGATGGGGCAGGAGAGGAACATTTACATCAAAAAGCGGGAGGTAGTAGAAGACCTCCTTCACACGCTACCATCGACGCCAAGGAACACTATTTGTATCAAAACGGTCAAGCTGTGTTTAAAGTGGCTGTGCTCAAAATGGCAGAGGTAGTCAAAGAAATCATGCAGCGGAATTGCCTAAGTAGTGATGACATTGCCTTTATTGTTCCCCACCAAGCCAACAAAAGAATTCTTACGGTTGTAGCTCAAAGAGCAGGTGTAGCTATGAACAAAGTCATGGTCAACATCGACAAATTGGGCAATACTACAGCGGCTACCATTCCACTCTGTTTATGGCAATATGAGGCTCAGCTAAAGCCCGGAGATCGTCTTATATTTACCACATTTGGTAGTGGTTTTACCTGGGGGAGCGCTTATGTGGTTTGGGGTCCATAAGCATCGTTTGTATACTTAATTTTATCACCGGTCATTAAGCAAGACCTAAGATGGCAACCACGAGTGACTTTAGAAATGGCTTATGCATTCAGCTTAACAATGATTTATACACCATTGTCGAGTTTCAGCATGTAAAACCAGGCAAGGGAGGCGCTTTTGTACGAACCAAACTCAAGAGCTTAATTACGGGAAAGGTCATTGATAAGACTTTTAATGCCGGGGTCAAGATCGAAGTGGCTAGGGTGGAGCGTAGGCCTCACCAGTTCTTGTATCAAGATACAGTGGGCTATCACTTTATGGACAAAGTTTCTTTTGAGCAGCTCGCGCTAGAAGTATCTTTGATTAATGCGCCTCAACTACTTAAAGAGGGGCAAGTAGTGGATATCCTTTTCCATCAAGAGACAGCAAAAGCACTGAATTGTGAATTACCTCCCTTTGTAGCACTCGAGGTAACTTACACAGAGCCAGGATTTAAAGGAGACACTGCTACCAGAACACTGAAACCGGCTACACTAGAGACTGGGGCACAAATTCAAGTGCCTTTGTTTATTAACAATGGAGACATATTGAAAATAGACACTCGTACGAATACTTATACAGAACGTATAAAAAATTAACTTATGAAAGTAAAAGAAATTGAAAGCCTCATCGACTTTATTGCTAAGTCTGGGTTGGAAGAAGTACGTATAGAGACCGAGCAAATCAAGTTGTCCATCAAAAAGAATATGCCCGTATTGCAGCCAGCAGCTTCTGAGTTATTTAGCGATAGGGCTTCTATTGCTGCCACTCAGAATGCTCCACTTCCTGCGATCGATAGTCAGCTTTCCCATGGTTCACCTATTGAGATCAAAGCACCTATGGTAGGTACGTTTTACCAAGCATCCAAGCCAGACGCTCCTCCTTTTGTCCGAGAAGGCGACCACATACAACAAGGTCAAAAACTATGCGTTATTGAAGCAATGAAACTATTTAACGAGATAGAAGCAGATATATCAGGCACCATTGTTAAGGTATTAGTCGATGATGCTTCTCCAGTGGAATATGACCAACCCTTGTTTTTAGTAAGTCCTGGATCGGACCTAGAGCAACAATCAGCGTAGTTGAAACGGGTAAAAAATATTTAAGAATTGCAGGTATGTATCATACAGCTTTGGGGTCGCCATGTAGTCGGTAAATAACGTAGATACTACGCACCCATGTACCATTGGCTATCTAAAGATATGTCTAATGGTGGCTAGCACAATAAATGCCCCTATTTTACATGTATAAATAATAAAAGGTTGTTCGGGAAAATACTCATTGCCAATCGAGGAGAAATTGCGCTACGTATTATGAGGACATGCCATGAAATGGGCATTAAGACTGTAGCTGTTTACTCTAAAGAGGATCAATATAGTCTCCATGTACGTTTTGCAGACGAGGCGGTATGCATAGGCCCTCCTCCAAGCCGATTATCTTATCTGAATATTCCGCAGCTTATTGCAGCAGCCGAGCTCACCCACGCCCATGCTATTCATCCTGGTTATGGATTTTTAGCAGAAAATGCAGCTTTTGCCAGTGTATGTAAGGAATACGGTATTAAGTTCATAGGTCCTTCTCCCGAAGCTATTAGTAAGATGGGCGACAAAGCTGCAGCCAGAGCTATCATGCAGCAAGTGGGTGTACCCACTATCCCTGGTTCAGAAGGGCTACTGACCTCTGTGGAAGAAGGCATTTCTTTAGCCCAGGCTATAGGTTTTCCCGTATTACTCAAAGCTACCGCAGGTGGTGGTGGCAAAGGCATGAAGGTAGTGCAAGATGCGAAGGGATTTGCGCAAGCCTGGGAAGAAGCCAAGCGCGAGGCTCAAGCTGCGTTTGGTAATGACGGCCTCTACTTAGAAAAGTTTATTGAAGGACCACGGCACATAGAAATACAGATTGCTAGCGATTCGACCGGCCGGGCTTGTCACTTGTTTGAACGCGACTGTTCGATCCAACGTAGACATCAAAAGCTTGTTGAAGAAACTCCATCACCATTTATGACTCCAGCATTACGCAAAAAAATGGGGCAAGCAGCAGTCAAAATTGCTGAATTCACTAACTACGAAGGGGTGGGTACCGTCGAGTTTTTAGTAGACAAGTATCGTAATTTCTATTTTATGGAGATGAATACCCGCATTCAGGTAGAACATCCCGTAACAGAAGAAGTGACTAGCTTAGATCTCATCAAGGAACAAATAAAAATTGCAGCCGGCGAGAAGATAAGTGGCCACAACTATCAACCCAATGGCTATGCTATGGAATGCAGAATCAATGCTGAAGACCCTAGTAAAGACTTTAGGCCCTGCCCTGGTAAGATTACCCATCTCAACCTGCCTGGAGGTGTGGGGGTTCGGATAGATACGCATATTTATGCAGGTTATACCATCCCATCTCACTACGATGCCATGATTGCCAAGCTAATTGTGCGTGGACAATCACGAGAGGAAGTTATTTTTAGGATGAAAAGGGCCCTAGAGGAATTTATTATAGAAGGTGTCAAGACTACTATTCCTTTTCACTTGCATCTCATGCGTAACACTAAGTTTAGGACCGGAGAGTATACTACTGCACTGTTAGAAGAGATGGATTTAAATAACTAGAAATAGCTCCTTTTCTCTAACTAAGAAACCCATGGAGATTACTCGACCTTTGTGGCTTACGGGTAATAAGATAGTCTTGTGCCACTCCATCTCTGGGAAATGTGTGTCAAAGTGACATAGTATGTTCCTATTACTGAATCTGGCACAGCACTTGCAATTTACTTTTTCAGAACGGGACGATTCATTCGAAAACCTAACTTTGATACAATTAACATGGGAAAAATTATAGGAATAGATCTAGGAACAACCAACTCTTGCGTGGCTGTGATGGAAGGCAATGAGCCTGTTGTTATCGCTAACAGTGAGGGAAGAAGAACGACTCCTTCGGTTGTTGCCTTTTTGAACGAGGGCAAAGGAGATCGAAAAATAGGAGATCCTGCTAAACGCCAGGCCATTATCAATCCACATAACACTATAAGCTCCGTTAAGCGCTTTATGGGTAAAAAGTATGCTGAAGTAGGGGAAGAGCGTAAAGAAGTTGCTTACAAGGTAGAAAAAGGAAAAAGTGATACCGTAGGAATTAAGATCGGAGATCGTATGTATGCTCCTCAGGAGATATCAGCTATGATCTTACAAAAAATGAAAGCAACGGCCGAGGACTATTTAGGCACTGAGGTCAAGGAAGCTGTGGTCACTGTACCCGCTTATTTTAACGATGCAGAACGGCAAGCCACCAAGGAAGCGGGAAAGATTGCAGGTTTAGATGTTAAGCGTATCATCAATGAGCCTACTGCAGCAGCGCTATCTTACGGCCTGGACAAGAAGAACAAGGATATGAAAATTGCTGTCTTTGACTTGGGAGGCGGCACTTTTGATGTTTCTATCTTAGAGCTTGGCGATGGTATTTTTGAAGTCAAGTCTACCAATGGTGATGTGCACCTAGGGGGTGATGACTTTGATCAAAAAATCATCACCTGGTTGGCTGATACCTTCCAGAAAGAAGAAGGCCTAGACCTGAAGAAAGACCCTACGGCCTTACAGCGCCTTAAAGAGGCTGCAGAGAAAGCTAAAGTAGAGCTTTCTAGTACTACTAGTACAGAAATTAATCTACCCTATATTATGGCAGTAGATGGGGTGCCTAAGCACCTCGTTAAGACGCTTACCAGGGCACAGTTTGAGCAGCTTGTCGACGAGCTCGTGAGAAAGACGTTGCAACCATGCAAGAAGGCTTTGCAAGATGCTCATATACAGACTACAGACATCGATGAAGTCATCTTGGTGGGCGGCTCTACCAGGATTCCTAAGATTCAGGAGGAAGTGGAAAGGTTTTTTGGGAAAAAAGTATCCAAAGGTGTTAATCCAGATGAGGTAGTCGCTATTGGCGCAGCCATTCAGGGGGGAGTGCTGACTGGCGAAGTCAAGGATGTACTGTTGCTCGATGTCACTCCGCTCTCTCTAGGCATTGAAACTATGGGAGGCGTGTCTACTAAACTCATTGAGGCCAACACCACCATACCTACTGAAAAGTCACAGATCTTCTCTACGGCTACTGACAATCAGTCTTCTGTAGATATTCATGTTTTACAAGGGGAACGTCCCATGGCTAAGGACAATCGTAGTATCGGCAAGTTTCACCTTGATGGGATTCCTGCTGCACCAAGAGGAGTTCCCCAAGTTGAAGTGAAATTTGATATCGATGCCAATGGCATTTTGAATGTTTCTGCTAAAGACAAAGGCACAGGCAAAGAACAAAAAATTCGTATCGAAGCGTCTTCGGGGCTAACGGAAGCAGAAATAAATAAGATGAAAGCAGAAGCAGAAGCCAACGCAGCAGCAGACAAGAAAGAAAAAGAGCGTATAGACAAGCTAAATACTGCCGATGCACAGATCTTCCAGACCGAGAAACAACTCAAAGAATTTGGTGACAAGCTTTCGGAAGGTAACAAAACGGCCCTTGAAGCAGCCTTGGCTGACTTAAAGAAAGCGCATGCAGCACAAGACATGGAAGCTATTGATCAGTCTATTCAGTCTTTGAACAAGGCCTGGCAACAGTCTTCGCAAGAAATATACCAGGCTACGCAACAAGCTGGTGCAACGGCCGAAGCTCCGCAATCAGAGGGGGCTACAGGAGAACAAGACAGCACAAGCAATGATGCCACCGAAGCCGAATATGAAGAGGTAGCAGAGTAGCTAGTACACCAGGCTCTTTGTATAAGAAGCTGCCCATAGTGATGTGGGTAGCTTCTTATATTTTCGCATGTATAGACAAAGTGTACACCCACCCAAGGCAAATTCGACGCCGCTAAAAGCGGGGTGATGATTCGTTGTTCCTTAATAACTCGTTTCATTGTCCCCTAAGAAAAGGGAATTCCATCGAATATTAGGTGCTAAGTGTGATATCTTCGAGTTTACTACCCCAACGAGGTAGCAAAAAGCGCAAGAAAAGCATCATTCCCCTTCAGAACCTTGCAGAAAATTTAGAATCACCTTGCTGGCAAGAGCCTACTTTTTTCCTAGGATTCACTAAGCACGGAGAGCCCTAAAATAAGTCGCTGTGGTTTCGATTGCTAAAATCCTGGCTTCCAGCTATAGCACCTAAACGCCGCCCTACGGACCTCAAACGGTAGATGCTCCTTGACGGGGCCTATGGCTGCGAATTTCTTAATGCGCTCTCCACCCCAAGCGACAGTTTTGAAAAGGCCCGGCCTAGGGGGTTAGGGCGCTAAGGGAGGCACTGTCTGAGCACGCTACAGGTGTGCGAGTTTGCCTCGTCTGCGCCCAAGAGCAAGCCCAAGGTAGGCCGGTTCTTTTTTGTGTGGCAGATAAAAAGGAACGCCTCCTCAGCGAGGGAACGCCACGTATACCTCGCTGAGTAGTACTAAGATGAGAAATGAGTTATTAAGACTTGACTAAAAAGTAAGGCCCCACTGGCGAATCACCCCTTTTTTCTTAGGGTACTAAACTAAGACTCACTGTTCTTTTGGTAAGGTCGCAAGACTTGACTTGTACATCGATCTGGTCACCTAATCGATATACTTTTTTAGAGCGTTTACCTACAACTTTGAATCCTTTTTCATCCAATGCATAATAGTCGTCCGTCATATCAGCCAGACGTATCATACCTTCGCACCGGTTGTCAACTAGTTCGACATAGATCCCCCAATCTGTAACCCCACTGATAATTCCTTCTAGGACGGATCCTTGTAGTGTCTGCATCAGCTCTACTTGCTTGTATCGCACAGAAGCCCGTTCTGCATCTGCTGCTACACGCTCCCGCTCAGAAGCATGCTTGCACTTCATTTCGTAAGCCCGCGGATCAGCCCCAAACTGTCCTTTAAGGTACTGTTTAAGCAAGCGATGTACCATAATGTCCGGATATCTCCTAATGGGAGAGGTGAAGTGGGTATAGTGTTGAAAGGCCAATCCGAAATGTCTTTTGTCTTCGCTAGTGTATACTGCCTTAGCCATAGAGCGAATAGCTAGTGACTGAATGATATTGGCTTCAGCCTTCCCGGAAGCAGCTTTTAAGACACTGTTCAGGGCACTAGAGGTAGATTGCTGTTGCGTTGTTCCTCGGTAACCCAACTTCTTAACAAAATTCCAGAAATCATCGAGCTTATCTGGGTCAGGGCTATCGTGTGTTCTATACACAAAGGTGGGAAGGTTTTTGCCTTTTTGCATCGCGGAAACGCGTGTAGCTACTCTCGTGTTAGCCAACAGCATAAACTCTTCGACCAGCTTATGGGTGTCTTGCCAAACCTTAGGTACAACACGTAGGGGCTTCCCTTGTGCATCTAATTGAAACTTGACCTCTACCGTTTCAAAACTAATAGCTCCTTGTCGAAAGCGCTCGGTACGTAGCTGCTTGGCTAGTTGATTGAGTAGAACAAGTTCTTCATGAAAATCTCCCTGCTGTTGCGTAATCACCTGCTGAGCCTCCTCGTAGGTAAAACGCTTGTTAGAGTAAATAATAGTTTCTCCTAGCCATTCTTTCTGTACCCTACCTTGCCTATCCAGCTCAAGAACAATAGAAAAAGTGAGCTTATCCTCATGAGGGTTAAGTGAGCACAACTCATTAGAAAGCTTTTCTGGTAGCATCGGTATTGTTCTGTCGACTAGATACACGGAAGTACCTCTCTCTAATGCCTCGTCATCTAATGCGCCTCCTTCCTTTACATAGTAACTGGCATCAGCAATATGAATACCCACTTCATAATGCCCATTGGGTAGTCTTCTTAAAGAGAGTGCATCATCAAAGTCTTTGGCATCTTCTGGATCAATAGTAAAAGTAGGTACTGCTCTCAAGTCTTTTCTACGGATTATTTCATGTGCGGGAATGGTTGCTGGTATCGCTTGCATCTCTGCCATCGCTGCCCTAGGAAAACTGGCAACTAAACCAAACTCAGCCATGATGGCATGCATTTCTACTTCATGTACGCCTGCTTGTCCTAGTACTTTTTGAACGACGCCTGTGGGGTTTTTATTCCCATTGGGCCAACTCGTGATTTTGACAATCACTTTATCATTATGCTTAGCACGCTTTAGTTCCTTTCCTGTAACCAAGATGTCGTAATGCATACGACGCCCGTCCGGAATGACGAAAAAGGCTTTTCCATGGCGTTCTAAGCGCCCTACAATGGGTGCCTTACTGCGTGCTATAATTTCTACTACTCGGCCCACGGAGCGCTTTTTCCCGCTGGCTTGTTGCAGCAGAACTACTTTGACGGTGTCTTTATCTAAAGCGCCTAGCAGGTCTTCTTGCCTCACCCAAACGTCTTCTTGTACTTCTTGAGAGACGATGTAAGCATAAGCGGGGCTTACGTGATCTACTTGGCCTATGATATATTGGGGCATAAAGGTTACTACTTACAAAGTTCTTAGAATTTTAGCTGTTAAGCCATCTTCAATATTTTTTGCCTAGTCTAGCAATAGGTGTTTGTTGCCAACATCGTGCGTTACTATACGTTGTAGATCAGGGCCTATGTAATCTACATGAGCGGGTATAAACAGATTAAATGCCGAGATTTCTAGTAAACTGCTTACTAAACCAAGTTTGGACACCAAGAAATAGCCGCAACATAAATGATATGTAGACACGGACCAAAAGAGTCTGAGTAAAGTAAACTAATTGACTTATGTAGTTGGCTCTTACGAAAGGGAGATTACATCGAGTGTTAGGCATGAAGAGAGCTATTTTTGAATTTATTTTCCAAATAGGATAGCAAAAAATGCAAGAAAAGCGCAATTCCCCTTCAAAAGCTTGAAAAAAATAAGAGTCGCCTCACCGGCGGAACACCACATATGCCTCGCTGAGTACTAAGTTTGAAAATGAGTTATTCAGGAACAAACAGGTAGCCTCAGTATAACGATTGTTTGTCTGAAATATAATTGGTAAGCTTGTGGTAGTTATAGAATTTTAATCAATCCAAAATTATTATGAGAAGTTTAGTCTTAATAGCCTTGCTATTCGCTGGATTCAGTCATGCCACCTTTGCCAAAAAGCATCGAAAATCTGAACCAAGACAACAAAAAGTAGCATCTAAGGGACAAAAGAAAAGTAAGTCTTCTACATCCCTTTCTGCCAAGAAGCAGCAAAAAGCTACATTAAAACAGCAAAAAGAAGCCCTGAAAGCATGGAAAAAACGTAAGGCTGCGATGCCTCCCATGCAGCTTAAGGCCTTGATTGAAGAAAACGATAGGTTGAAGAGGCAAGTGAAAGAGATTTGGACTACCCAAGAAGCACTGAAAGAGATGCTTAAGTTCAAAGCAAGATTATTAGCCCAAAAAGAGGAGCAGCGAAGACTAGCTGTAGAAGATGCACAAAAAAGTGCTTTGAGTGCACAAGAAGACTCGGCCCACAGTGCCATAGGATCTAGCGGGTCGAGTAAGTACGAATGGGCTATGGATGAAGATGGTCGATACTACATCAAAGGCATTATTTTTAAAGTACAGATAGGTGCCTATAAACAGCGGGACTTACAATACGTACTGGAAGGAGAAGAAAATCAAGAAATCTTTGTACAAGAAAAGTCAGGGGATCTGAATAGATATACACTGATGTACTTTAGAGACTATTGGCAGGCGAATCGATTCAAAAAAGAACTGCGTGCTATGGGCCTCAAAGATGCTTTTGTGGTTGCTTTTCAGGATGGGAAGCATGCACCCCTAGAAGCCGTATTGTCGGAGGTAATCCAACAGAAAGGCGAGTAGGCTTTCTGGCTGCTTGCTTGTAGTAATCATGAAAATTTGAGCTTGCGTGTGTACAGGCTCTTGCGAGCCTAGTAAAACTTGGACCTTCCTAAAACCATTTCGTGTCAATTATTTACCTCATCATCGGATTCGTTATTGGTGTACTGAGTGGTTGGTACCTAGCCAAGACCCAGCTCAGTGCTTACAGCCAAACTGTGGCAACCAAGCTCGAAGGAGCCCTACAACAGCTAGAAGAGACCAAAAAAGCGTTAGTGTCGGCTCATAGTGAAAGCTCTCAATTGGGACAGGGGTTAGCACGCCTGGAGACCGTCAACCAGCACCTTACCGCTAGATTGGAAGAGCAAAAGCAAGAAGTAGAGGCTATGCAAGCAAGATTAACGGTTCAGTTCAAAAACTTGGCCAATGACCTGCTTGAAGAAAAAAGCAAGAAGTTTACCGACCAGAATAAAGTCCACCTAGAAGGCCTATTGAAGCCCCTAGGGGAGCGCATACAAGCGTTTGAAAAGCAAGTCGTTCTGACCAATAAGGAGAGTCTAGAGCGAAACGTAGCCTTGCGTACAGAGGTCAAGAAATTGAACGAGTTAAACGTACAGATTACCAAGGAAGCCGAAAACTTGGCAAAAGCCATTAAGGGAGACACTAAAACTCAAGGTAACTGGGGAGAGTTTATTTTAGAGAATATTCTGGAAAAGTCGGGTCTTGTCAAAGACAGAGAATACCTTGTACAAGCTTCTTTTCTTACCGAAGAAGGCAAGCGCTACCAACCCGATGTCATCATTAAGCTGCCCGAAGGCAAGCACATTATCATCGATGCCAAGGTCTCTTTAGTCGACTACGAACGCTTTTTTAATACCGACCAGGCGCCTGAGCAGGCATTAGCCTTGAAGAAACACATTCAATCTATACGAAAACACATCAAAGAGCTCAGCGAAAAAAACTACCAGAGCGAATATGGCCTCAAAGGCCTAGATTTTGTACTGATGTTTATTCCGATAGAACCTGCTTTCAGCCTAGCTGTGCAGCACGACCTAGGTCTTTTTAATGAAGCTTACGAGAAAAACATCGTGCTTGTATCTCCCACCACCTTGCTCGCAACACTCCGTACTATTGCCAATATCTGGAAGCATGAATACCAAAACCAAAATGCGCTAGAGATAGCACAGCAAGGAGGGGCGTTGTATGATAAGTTTGTAGGCTTTGTAGAAGACCTGAAACACCTAGGACGGCAAATGGACGTCACCCAAAAAGCTTACGTAGAGGCAATGAAAAAACTACACGAGGGCAAGGGAAATCTAGTGAGAAGAGCGCAGAACATTAAAAATTTAGGCGCCAGAGCCAGCAAGGCCTTAGATCAGAATCTGATCGACCGGGCCGATGTCTAAAAAATGTGCAAGTACATGCCGCGCATAAGACCGCTCCACCTGATAGGGGTAAGAATTTGCATTTTTTACCGAGGAGAATGCCTGGTAGTGATATTGGCCTATAGCAAGCCCATCAAAGAGGCCTTGAAGATAAGGATCCTGGAGAATAACTTATCGTAGCGTAATTTGCGAAAAAGAATTCACATACTTGGGTCATGCTTTCTCTCCAACAACAAGTAATTGATGCACTGCGCACAGTAGAAGATCCTGATCTAGGGCAAGACTTAGTTACGTTGGGCATGATCCGGGACTTAGCTGTCGAGGAGAAAAAAGTGACCTTTACATTGGTACTCACGACTCCTGCTTGTCCGCTGCAAGAGACGATCAAACAAGCTTGTGTAGACGCCATCCATAAACAAGTGGGCGCAGACTTGGAAGTAGTTATTCAACTAGATGCTAAGGTGACCTCTACGAGAAGTCACGATACTATGCTCCCGCATGTCAAGAATATCATTGCTATTGCTTCAGGTAAAGGTGGCGTAGGCAAGTCTACCGTAGCCGCCAATGTGGCTTGTACTCTGGCACAACGTGGCGCTCAAGTAGGGTTATTAGATGCTGATATTTTTGGCCCTTCGATTCCTACCATGCTAGGCTGTGAGCAGGAGAGGCCTCAGGTTGAACAACAAGGTGATAAAAAATATCTTATTCCTTTAAAAAAGAACGGCATTAAACTACTCTCCATGGGTTTATTGACACCTGCTGATGAGGCTATCATATGGCGGGGGCCCATGGCTAGTAAAGCCTTAAGACAGTTGCTGGTAGACACTGCATGGGGCACATTGGATTATCTTATTGTAGACCTGCCTCCAGGCACGAGTGATATCCACCTCACACTCGTACAGGCTGTGCCCATAACAGGAATAGTAATGGTAACCACACCACAAAAAGTAGCTCTCCTAGACGCTACTAAGGCGATAGCTATGTTTCAGAAACCAGGCATAGATGTGCCTATTGTAGGCGTTATAGAGAATATGGCTTATTTTACTCCTCCAGAGCTACCTAACCATAGGTACTATCTTTTTGGCCAAAGAGGGGGCGAGGCACTCGCTACACAACACCAAATTCCTTTTTTAGGTCATATACCTTTACTACAAAATATACGTGAAGAGAGCGATGCCGGTATTTCTACTACCTGGACAGAAGAGGCGCACCCATTCGATGCAATAGCCACTGCGCTGGCACAGCAGGTAGCCATCTGTAATGCTCGTTTGGTGCCTATACAGGGGGTAAAAAAAGTCGATTAATCTTCAATGTGGTATGATTAAGATAGGTATTTTCTTTGGAGGGCGTTCGAGAGAACGAGAAATCTCTTTTGCAGGAGGACGTACGGTGTATGACAACCTGGATAAAGCACTTTTTGAGCCTGTACCCATCTTCATAGATAGCCTGGGCAACTTTATCTTACTACAATGGCCATACCTCTATAAAGGAACGATTCGTGATTTTTATCCTCCTAGTGATTTAACCCCTGACAATGATTTCTCGGTATACATAGAGTCATTGACAGCATTGGGAGAGGAACAACTAGAACGTTTGATGGGTCGTGTAGGACAGCGCATCACCCCTGACCAATTTTCTACATTATTTGACGTTGCCTTTCTAGCGCTACATGGTCCTTATGGCGAAGACGGTTCCTTACAAGGACTGCTGGAGTGGTATCAGATACCCTATACGGGCACCGGTGTATTAGGCGCTTCTCTGAGTATTAACAAAGTAACACAGAAACGGCTCATGAAGCAAGCAGGATTTGCTGTACCACCTTACCGAGTGTTATCCAAACATACCTGGAGGACGGCTGTAGACAAGAAAGCGCTCTTTCAAACAGTGATCGCGGAAGTGGGACTCCCTATGGTGATCAAAAGTCCGCGACAGGGCTCTTCGATTGGTGTTTCCATCGTCAAAGAAAATGTACTTGATCAGTTTGTAGCAGCTGTCAACCGTAGCTTGTTCATTCAGGAAGTAAGTGCAACGGCGTGGCAACCTCTAGCGCCCGAAGCTAAGCGGAATTGGGTAGACTCACTCATTGACTTACGAGAAGGCATTGGCCTACCTGTAGCAGTCGAAGGGCAAGTCATTGCTCACCCCCATGATTTACTTCAATATTTGGATCATCATTTTAGTACTAGTCACACCGCTGTTCAGCTCAACAGCCTGCAGGGGGAGGATGAGGTACTTTGTGAAAGTTATATAGAAGGCAGGGAATTTTCTTGTATTGTCTTAGAGCCAAGCCCAGGCCAGCCTTTTGCACTACCCCCCACAGAGATGCTAAAAGGCAATACGCACTTCGATTATCGCGCCAAGTACTTGCCCGGTATTGTACGTAAAGAAACACCCATGCAAATACCGGCCGGCCAGCTACATGATATCAGAGAAGCCTGCACGGCTCTTTTTCTAACTCTGAGTTTTCAGGTCTACGCTCGCATAGATGGTTTTTTGACCGCTGATTATCAAATTATCCTCAATGATCCCAACACAACATCAGGAATGAACCCTTCTTCCTTCCTTTTTCATCAAGCCGCCGAGGTGGGGCTTAACCCTACCGAGCTGCTTACTTTCTTGATCCGAGTTTCGCTGACCGCCAGGGCACATACAAATGATTTGTGTGTAACAGCATTATCCAATGCCCTCGACGCACACAAGATTAGTGTAGAACAAAAGGAGCCCACAAGCAAGTTACGTGTGGGTATTATCATGGGCGGGTTTTCGGCTGAACGCCATATCTCCGTAGAAAGTGGCAGGAATATATTTGAGAAGCTGGCTTCTTCTAAGGAGTACACGCCTATTCCTATTTTTTTGTCTGGCACACCTACAAGGCACCGACTCTTTGTATTACCTGTCAACATTTTGCTTAAAGACAATGCCGACGATATTCATGCGCAGCTATTGCATCCTACTACTTCCCAGCACCAGGCTATTGTGGGCCCCATTCAAGAAGAAGCTGCCACAAGCATGCGCCAACATGCTAGTGTACAGGACAGACGACCCGAGGAGCTCGACTATGACGAATTGAGTCGACGCATTGACTTTGGGTTTATTGCCTTACATGGCCGGCCCGGCGAAGATGGGACACTGCAGAAGTGCTTATCAGAGCAAGGTATTCCCTACAACGGGTCGGGTATCTCCAGTACGCGCTTGACGATCGACAAGTTTAAGACCAACCAATTTCTACGCTCACAGGGTATACATGTAGCCGACCAGGCTCTAATGTACCAGGCTACGTGGGAACAAGACACTGAAGCGGCCCTGCAGACATTGGAAGCACAATTTAGCTATCCTTTCATTGCCAAGCCTGTCGATGAAGGTTGTAGCGCTGCTGTCGTCAAAATACAAAACCGGGCTATGCTTGTTGCTTACGCCACCATTACGTTCAGAGCTACAGCAGATTTGCCTATCACCCATGCACAAACTCTGGGCCTACAGCCCCGTGCAGAATTCCCTCAAAAGTCTAGCTTCCTGGTAGAAGCACTAGTGGAGCAGGGAGATACGGCTCATTTTTTAGAAATTACCAATGGATTGTTAACCCACTTCGATGAGCAAGGCCATAGGACCTATGAAATATTGGCACCTTCAGAGGTATTGGCCGCGGGGGAAGTTCTTTCTTTGGAAGAAAAATTTTTGGCAGGAGAAGGACAAAATATTACACCAGCGCGATTTCATCCAGACCCTACGTTCAACCAAAAAGTAGCTGAAAAGGTTAGGAAAGATATCAAAAAGGTGGCACAACTATTAGATTTGGAGGGTTATGCGCGTATCGATGCTTTTGTTAAAATTTACAACTCCAACCACATTGAAACCTGGATTATCGAGGTCAATGCTTTGCCTGGCATGACACCTGCTACCTGTATCTTCCATCAGTGTGCCTTGCACGGCTACACACCATTTGCATTTATAAAAGCCATCATCCAGCATGGCCTCCAAAGAAATGTTTCCAGATAAGACTCTATGAAAGCCAATAAGACATTGCTCAAGCGCATTGCCCTTCATCTCGGCCTCATGATAGTGGTTATGAACGGTATTCTATTCTTGTTTTTTCAATTTATCTTGCCCACTTTGACCCACCACGGTCAGTATATCACTGTACCCGATCTGAAAGGAATATACTTGGAAGAAGTAGACGCCTGTTTGACTCGACGCAACCTACGGTTTGAAATCACCGAAGAGTTTGCCTATGCTTCCGATTACCCTCCCATGACCGTCCTACAACAATATCCCAAAGCAGGTGATCGTGTTAAAGAAGGAAGGAAGATTTACTTGACACTGAATACGCAAACGCCTCCTGAAGTTACAATGCCCCATCTCGTGGATGGATCTGTCAGAAATGCGCATTTGTGCTTGAAAAGCAACGGGCTCTTGCTAGGCACCATTAAATACGTACCAGACATTGCCCAAAATGCTGTGCTTGAGCAGTGGTATCAGGGAAAAGAAATACTGGCAGGCACTTCGATCATGGTGGGTGCTAAGATTGACCTGGTAGTGGGGGCTGGATTGGGCGATAAGGTAGTCGAAGTACCCTCGATAGCAGGCATGAAGCTAGAAGATGCCAATTCCTTATTGCTGGACCTAGGCATAAAAGTGGGTAACACCACTTACCAGCATGATGCAGATCAGGCACTTGGCACGATCTTGCAACAAGATCCTGACGCGGGACAGCAAGTAAGCATTGGAGATAGCATTGACGTATGGTTGGTCGAGCACCCGGAAGAAAGTGTCCTACCCGATACGCCGATATTACCCGGAGGTTGATGAATGCTTTCGTTGAGAATCATCATAAGTCATGAGCCTATGAACAACCCATGGCTATGTAGTTGAGCCTTAACAACTCATTTTAGGATAGACGTTGTTTTGATACAAGCTCAGTTTTCTACGAAGATCTAGCCAGAAAAAGGCACCCAACACTTCTATTGCTGAGCGACGTTTACACAGCCGTTTATGCTTACGTAGTTGAGCCTTAACAACTCATTTCTAAACTTAATACTCAGCGAGGCCTACGTA
>WTJV01000019.1 GCA_011524725.1 Amoebophilaceae bacterium
ACGGCAACAGCACTACTAATCGGCCTGACATTGCATAGCTGCCAATATCGTTTGCAAGTAACTGACGAGAATAGAAATACGACCAAGCCAGGAGCATTTATGCCATCTCCCAAGCGCACCATGGAAGCCACAACACCTTCTCGCAAACGATCAGCAGAGGCATTGTCTCAGGATACCGAAGAGAAAAAAGAGAGTCCCACAGACTTAGTGCGTTCTGCCGCTAGCGCTAAGTCTACCATTGTACAAGGCACAACAGCTATCATTACCCAAGAATCACAAGAGTCGGCTATGATGGCCCATTCCCAAGAACGAGTAGGGGAAGTGGTTGCCGAGCCAAACGGACTAAGCACCACAGATGCCGACGAAGAGGCTAAAAAAGAGGAATCAGCAGACCTACAACGCTGGTTCCAAGAATTTGTAGAAGCGGTGGATGACGAGGAAGTGCTATCACTGGGAGACATCTCAGAAGCTATCCCTAGACTTGTGCAAGAAGGCAAAGCAAAAGGATATTTGAACAAATCCATGAAGCTAGTCATCAACGAAGTGGGCTGGGAGCCGGACTGCACCCCCTTGCATTATGCCGCTGCTAAAGGGAATCCCCAAGCCGTTGATGCACTAGTGAGAGAACCGGAAGTGGTGATCGATGCGCGAACAGAAGAAAATGGCACTACGCCACTACAGTTCGCCGCCTTTGATGGTCATTTAGGAGCAGCAGAACGGCTCATCAATGCATATAAAATAAAAGATAAAATTGAAGATATTGACGCCCCCGACCGGCAGGGTACAAGTGCACTACAATATGCTGCCTTCGGACCTAGAGGAGGCATGAATCAGGGCGTAGCTGAATTGCTAGTAGCCCATGGGGCAGATCCTACGCAACTATTAAACAACAAGTCTCCCCTATTATGTCTGTCAGCTTCTACTGGCAACCTTGCTATGGTAGAATACTGGATCGAAGAGATTGCGTATACTGGTCGTTTTTCTAGAGAACAAGAAAAAGACTTTATCAGGCGAGGTATCAAACTAGCAAGACGTAATAAGCACACAGATATTGTTATTGTACTACAAGACTATTACAAAGACTTGTAATAAATGTGTAGCCTGGTCTAGGTATATTTACCTCATAGGCTACTTCAGAAAGGACTACGTAACCTTCTAAATGATTCTAGAGTAGATACCAAATATGCACCGATACTTACATGCTTTAGTATTTTTATGGGTCACTTGTGTATCTAGACTTCCAGCCCATGGAGTTGAGGTCAACTTCTCAGGGCTTAATATTGAGCAGATATTATCGCCCAGTGTTACCGCATCAAGTGTAGCAGTACCTGGAAATACAGCGTACCTCGATGTTATGCTACGACATTACCCGTTTTCGGCGTCGATCATAAACGAACAAATGGCTGTTGCACTCACGGAGCCACTTATACAGCTTTCCGATACAGATCAGAGTATAGAAGAAGAGGAACAAGAAATGTTAGGAAGTCTTCCTAAAAAATTTGCTTCTAAATTCAGTACAGATCAATCAAAGACACTACTTAAACCTTTGGAAATCGACTACGACCATGAATCTAATCAGATTACAAAAAACTTGTGCCGTAAACTAGCCCAAGATGCTTTTCGTATCGCTAACGCGCACAAGAACGCTCGTACCCGAGAAGCAACTACCTGCCTGTGTGTGGTGCTAAGAGACGAAAAGAAGCGCCCTAAAAAGCTCGTTTTCCACAATAGCACGGGGGAGATGCAGCCCAGTATGCGTCAAAAAGCAAACGATCTGGGGTATAGTATCAGGAATGCGCATTTAGCCCATGCTGAGGTCCAACTAATAGATTTTCTGGTACATCGCTCGCAACAGCGAGCCAGCGAAGTAGTAACAACAGGCTAAGCCACAAAGCCTAGGTATACTCATATTTTAGGCATGGGGTGTAGTAGAAAACACTGCCAGGAGTGCAATGCTCTTTGCAAATTATTCCTGGGGAAAGACTACACTCAGTTCACCGCAGCCATGGATAAATTAAAAGGTCAAGAAAGTGTACCAGTCATTGAAGTGTTAACACAAGAAGCAGCAGCAGATCTACAAATGACCATTACAGCCGCTGTACAAAGATTCAAGGCAGTATGGCAAGAAGAAGCCGTACGAAGCGGGAGCAATAGGTCGGCCAACTACCTTTGTTTGAAGCAACGCAACAGTGTATTCAAGGCAAATGTGGTTTTACATTGAATTTCACTAATCCTCGGTTTAATCCTATTGGATATGCAGTAACACAACCACTAATGGAGGCTGCACTACTATCCATCGAAGATGGCGACATGTATACCATTGGCGGGCAAGAAACAGAAGACAACGAAGAGCTAAAACCCCCAGCAGCGAAAAAGAAAAAAGAAAATCCTTAACGCATCCTGTTCTTGGTTTGCGTACAAAGGCTGCCTATAGCGCAGTGCCTCATTTCAAATTATTCCTAGCTTTCTTAGAGTGCACAAGGCGGAGATATGACCTTTATAAAGCGTTACTTCGTCATAGTTGGGTAGTGGCGTATTGATGCTTACTTTGCATTAGAGCGAATGGGTATACTACCCCTCAGTTTTAAACCATCAGTATCATGAATAACTTTAAGTGCCATTTCACGAGTACGGCAACAGCACTACTAATCGGCCTGACATTGCATAGCTGCCAATATCGTTTGCGAGTAACTGGAGAGGAGGGAAGTGTAACTACGCCAGGAACGTTCCCGCCAGCTTCCAAGGATATCATTGCCACCACCCCACCTTCTCGCAAACGATCAGCAGAGGCATTGTCTCAGGATACTGAAGAGAAAAAAGAGAGCCCCACAGACTTAGTGCGTTCTGCCGCTAGCGATAAGTCTACTATTGTGCAAGGTACAACAACCGTCATTACCCAAGACTCACAAGAGTCCGCTATGATGTCCTATTCTCAAGAACGAGGGGGGGCAGTGGTTGCCGAGCCAAACGGACTAAGCGCAACAAATGCCGACAAGGAGGCTGCAGATGAAGAAGACCAAAAAGAGTCAGAAGACTTGGAACGTTGGTTCAAAGAATTTGCAGAAGCGGTAGATGATAAAGAAGTATTATACAAAGATGCCATCTCAGCAGCAATCCCTAGACTTGTAAAGGAAGGTAAACAGAAAAGTTATCTGACCAAGGCCATCAAGCTACCTATCAACGAGCTGGGCTGGGAGCCAGATTGCACCCCCTTGCACTATGCCGCTGCCAAGGGCAACGTTCAAGCTGTCGGTGCATTACTCAAAGAATCTGAAGTGGTAATAGATGCTAAAACGGAAGCAAATGGGAGTACGCCATTACAATTTGCTGCTTTGGAGGGACGCCTAGAGACAGTGAGGCTGCTCATCAATACATACAAAGACATGAAGAAAATCCAAGAAATTGATGCATACGACGATGAAAGAACTAGCACGCTTCAGTATGCTGCTTTAGGGAGGCAAGAAAATAGGAACCGAGCAGTAGCCGAATTGCTGGAAGAGGCAGGAGCAGCCCCATATCAGATAAATGAAGATGTTTCCTTAATGGATATAGCAGCTGTGTCCGGTAACTTAGCTATGGTAGAGTATTGCCTTGAAAAAATGTATAGTTGTGAAAGCGATAGATCGGTTATTAAAAGTGCGATTAAAAGTGCGATTAATTTAGCAAGAGGCGAAGAGAATACGCGCATTGTTATTATGCTACAAATCCGCTACGAATCGCTCTAGCCTAAGAAGGGAACGAATCTTCTTTGAGAAAATGTTTCCCACTATACGCTTAGGGATCATGCTTGTAAAAAACACGGCTATGCATAACTATTTTAGGGTAATCAGTCTTTTTCTACTCATTTCGTATTTAAGCTACCAAGCTTATGGTTGTATTTTAAATGGAATTGATATCCAAAAGACACTTTCAGAAGCTGTGGACGTGGCACAAGTTTCTGGACTAGCTAAGGCTAAATCGTCGGCACAACAAGACAAAAAAGGAAAAATCAGCCTAGTTGAGATATTGGGAGATCTTGATTGCCGAGATACTGCTCTAGCATCAGTACAAGTCCGTCTAGATGGTGCGGAGGCTGGAGATTTTTATGACACAGACGAAGAGAAAAAAGGGGCGAATAGAAAAAGGCAGACGATACAAAAAATGACAATGAACAAAATTGTTCTTATATCTCAGCCTTCTAGGAGTCTTGGTCTTGCTGCAAAGGGAAATAGGGATAGAGAAAAGTGCTTACTAACCCGAGAAGATTGGCAACATAGCCCAGAATCACCTGAGGAAAACACCAAACAGTTATGCGAGAACCTGGCTTTAGATGCCTATGAAATAGCTAATGCTACCGGAGAAGGTGAAGATTATACCTGTCTCTGTGTACTCCTTAGAGATAAGAAAAATTACGTGCACAAGGTGGTTTTTCATAATGTTAGGGGGCAGCTACCTACTAAGATGCGTGAGAAGTATAGCGATTTATCCTATAGTGGGAAAAATTTGCGAGGAGGGCATGCAGAAGCACAGTTTATAAGTTATCTGCTAATGCGTATGGAGCAAAACAAGCCTCCAATGGCGTATGACCACATCATTGGCATGGGCTGTAGTAGAAAAAATTGTCCCAATTGCGCTGCATTATTGAAGTTTTTTCTAGGTAAGGATTACGCAAACTTGCATGCATACGCCTCTGAAAAAAAGTGCACTGGAGGAAATATAAGTATGGAAAGGAAGGCAATAGATGGAAGAACAAAAATTGTAAAGACCATACCGGAGCAGATAGACCATATCGAAGGGATGTATCCAGGATCTGAGATAGGTAATTATTCTCCCAACGATTACCTATTATCTGAAATAATCGGGAAAAAATTGCCTACAGTTGCCCAAATTGATTTTGGTGTTGAGTAGCGTATAGTGCCGCCAAGCCTAGAATAGACCTTGGGGGACTATGGTACCTGGTAACATGCTTTCCCATAAGCGATAGCCGGCACTGCTAAAAAGGTAGCGTTCAGTACCATGATTTCATTCATCGAATGCTCGCTGCAGTTGCTCTTTAATAAACTATCGATTAAAAATTAGCAATGCCCGACAGCCTTGTGTCGCACATTAGTATAAATCGTCTAGTGACATATTTAGGTACTTATCGATGGCCCTATAGGTACTCACAAAGCTGATGAGTAGGCCCAGGGCCAGGATGAATCCCAGTAGCATAAAAATTAGGATAGGTTCTTGGAACTGAATCAGTTCTTCTATCTGTTTATTGGCTGTGTACAATAATAAGACCAGCAAGCTGTCAGCTGCTGTACCAGCCACTAAGCCAATGAGGGCTGCCCTAGCCAAGAAAGGCCTTCTAATAAAATTAGCAGTTGCCCCTACCAGATGCATGCTTCTGATTAAGAAACGTTGAGAGTAGAGGGCTAGTTTGACCGTGTTGTTGATTAGTACGCTGACTACTATAGGCAAGATGACAGAAAGAACAGCCAGTACCGTGCCTAGTCTAGTTACGTTTCGATTGACAGAGGAGATAAGTCCCGCTACATAATCTACTTCGAAGACGCCGTTGATAGCTTCTACTTCGCATTTAATAGCTTGGAGACGAGATTTAGCCTGATAGTCGGGTGCAATATTAACGACATAGCTATCTCTTAGTGGGTTTTCGTCTAATACTTGTAAAAAATCTTCTCCAGTCTCTTTGATAAACGCCCGTGCTGCCTCTTCCTTAGTAAGAAATTTAATTCGGGCAGTACCATTTTTCTTCAGTACGAAATGTTTTTTACTCAGAAGTTGGCTGATCCTTATGCTTTCACTTTCCGAAATGTTTTTATGCAGATAGACCTGAATTCTTACATTTTCTCTGATGATTTCTGTCAGCTTGGCTGTATGCAGTGTGAGTAGACCGAACAGTCCTACAACGAGTAAGGCCAACATGGTCCCTAAGGCCACATTCATTACAGGATAGCTGCCTAGTTTGTTTATTCTCTTCCTTTGATAGCGTGCCAATATTCGTTACACTTTAGAAATATCCCGTCGTATCCACAGCTTATACACCGGTCAATCAAAAAATGACCAATTGAGTCCTATGTCCAATGCCTTTTTTTGCCCAGGGTAGAGTGGTGTCACAAAATAGCCAGGGGCTGGCGAAAGCCAGAATTCGTTGCAGTGACTGAATTTGATGAATGCACTGAAATTTTCAATTCTGAAATTAAGAAACAAGTCAATAACAGGGTAGCTGTATGCATTAAACTCATTTTGAAGATAAAATTGCTGCGTGACAGGGTCATAAGCATCCGCCTTGTACGAAGACTTCCAGTGCATATCTATACCGGCTTCAAAGGTACCATTTCCCGTAGCAGTTGTATCCGTGTAATACAGCCTGGAGTTGGCTAAGAGCGTAGGCACATTGAGAATGTGTGCATTAGGTCCTAGGGTGCCTGCGATAGTCAGCTCACTATCCCAGCGAATGTGGCGCCCCAGAGCCAGTCCTAGGTCTGTGCTTAGCGTTGCAATATCGGCATGTTTTTCTGCTTGCGTAGGTTCAGTAGCTATAGCATGTCTTTCTTCCGATTTATGCTTAAAGTAGATGTGGTTATGAATTCTTGTCCAACTAGCATAAGGTCGTAACTGTATTTTGCTATTTGCTAGCTTAAAACCACCCCTAATTTGCGTGGCTGTAGGGGGAGTATAGTGTTTATTCCAGTTGCGGTGATAGCCATGGTAGCTTTGTTCCACAAAAGAGGGCTTATGCCTGATTTGCTCACATGCTAGCTCTACAAGGGCCCCCTCGTAGGCTGCACGTACTTTGTAAAACTCTGGCCACAGATACTCTCCTGTTGCCTGTAGCGTATGGTTACCATCTCCGAATGAATATCTTGTCCGCAGCCCTATGTATTGCTCATCTAGGTCTAGATTATCCCATCCTTTGGGGAGCTCGAACTCAATTTTTTTGTAGCGGTAATAGCCGCAATAAAAAAAGTTTCGCCAGTCTCCTTTTATGCCCAGTTCATGATGCGCAGCCCCCACCGTAGTGGTGTCTTTTATTACTTGTTGTGTATCTGTCTTACGGCCTCCTAAGGACGTCTTGGTACGCTCATGTAGTGGATCTGCCGTAAACTGATATTTGTTTTTTTGGATCTCTAGCTCTTGGTATGTCCACAATTGCTCGGTCAGTGCGAACTGATGATATAGATGAAAGCGTTTTCTGGCGTCACTGCTTTCTGGATGCCCTTGAGAGCCCCCTTGTAGCCGATTTTGCATATTATGTTTCCAGAATGCTTGCTCATCATTGCTTTTGGCGTACCTAGGGGTATAAATTCCTCCTGTTTCACGTACACGGTGTTTTGCAATTAAGTAGTGCGCCAAGAGCTGGTACTGTTCGCCTTCCGTTTTATAATGAGTAAAAAGATCAAGTCCATGGGAAATCACATTTTTATCATTGCGATTACTGGGAATCCACTCTTTGTCTGTCATCATGTTCCGAAAATTGATCCCTATGTTCCAGTGGGGAGTTACGTTGCGGCTGTGGCACACATCAGCATAGAAACTCCCGAATCGGGCTAGCATGATATACATTTTGGAGTAGGGGGATTGGGTGTCGTAGTATCGAAACTGGTCTGGACTTCTGAAGTAGATATCGTAAGCATGAAAGCCCGAAGTGAGCCCTATATCTTTAGGGATTATATAGAAAATAGACTTGCTAGCTGTTCCATTGTTGCCCAAGTTCTGTAGTTTATTACCGTACTTTTGTACGAACGTAAAGCGGTGCAGGCCACTGATGCTCATATCATCTGCAACAGCCCTATAGTCTTTTTGGTTGTATTGGATATCTTCTTGTGTTGTAAATAGTGTAGTCGTGGCATTGTATATATCTTGTGGCTGTGTGTCAAGGTGTTTTTCTTCCTGTTCCTGTGCCAACACAGGAACAGCGCCCATGAGCAAGGCAACCCAACATACGAGTCTATAAAATGGCATAGTCAAAATTAGTGACAAAAAACAGAATTTACCGCATAAGGTATTTGGAAATACGCTATGGCTTATTCCAAAGAACAATCGCTTTTGCAGAGCGATTGTCTGTTGGTACGCTAACATAGTTTGGGTAACACTAAAAGCGTGTATAATGACTAGAATAGAAGATATTGTTCGTTATCTAGAACAAATAGCGCCCTTGGCATATCAAGAGGGGTATGACAATGCAGGTTTGGTGGTTGGGGAACTAGCTACACCCGTGACAGGCATACTGATCTGCTTGGATATTACAGAGTCCGTGATAGAAGAGGCCAAAGTCAAAAATTGCAATCTCATCATTGCGCACCACCCCATTATTTTTCGGCCAATCAGCAAGTTAACCAGTGAGAATTATGTGGGAAGGTGTATCACTCATGCTATCAAGCAAGACATAGCACTTTATGGCCTGCATACGAATCTTGATAATCTAGCTCATGGTGTTAATGAACAAATCGCCAAAACCTTGTGTCTCGATGACCTCACCGTTCTGTTGCCCAAGACGGGAACACTACGTCAGTTGACTACTTTTGTACCGTATTCGTCTGTCGATTCTGTACTTCAGGCTTTGCACGCTGCCGGGGCAGGTCACATGGGTGATTACACCCACTGTAGTTTTGTCGCGAAGGGAACTGGTTCTTTTCGGCCTACTTCAACGGCATATCCTTATATAGGAACGGTTGATAAGCCTGAGAAAGTAGAAGAAGGTAGGATAGAAGTAATTTTCCCCGCCCATCTAGAGACACCGGTACTTCAAGCTCTACGGGCCACTCATCCTTACGAGGAAGTAGCCTATTATGTGCATAAGCTCAGTAATACAGACCCTAAGGTAGGGGCTGGTATGATAGGGGAGCTCCCGTCAGCATTGCATAGCCAGGAATTTCTAGCGTACCTAAAAGCCAAGATGCAGTTGGCCTATATCAGGCATACGACACCCATAGGCCGTCCTGTCAAGCGAGTGGCGGTATGCGGTGGGTCAGGCAGTTTTCTAATTGAGCACGCTATCCTGAAACACGCAGATGTGTTGGTGACTTCTGATGTAAAGTATCATGATTTTTTTAAGGCAGACGGCCAAATGATTATCGCCGATATCGGCCACTACGAGAGTGAAGTAGGCGTCAAAGCGCTTATTTATACGCTACTATCTAAAAAATTTACTAATATTGTCCTCCTTAAATGTGAGACTATAACAAATCCTATATACTGCCTTTAGAATCTAGATAGGGTAATTATTGCTGACGACGTACATGGAGAATACCATTGAGAAGAAGCTTGACGCGCTGCTTGGCCTGCAAGCTATTGATTGTGAATTAGATGAAATTGTACAAGCCAGAGGCGTACTCCCCGACGAAGTATTGGACCTAAAGAATGAATTAATAAGCCTACAGACACGCTCGCAAGCTATTCAAGAAGAAATTACCCATACCGAGCAAGAGCTTGCTTCTCATCGCGTAAATATAAAAGACCTAGAAGCCACTGTAGAAAAGTACGAAGAGCAGCAAATGGAGGTACGCAACAATCGAGAGTATGATGCGATTACCAAGGAGATAGATTTACAGAAACTAGAGATTCAGCTTACTGAGAAGAAGGTAAAGAGTACCCATGAACGCATAGCCAGTCAAAAAACAGCGCTGGAGCAATGTAAAGTATCCATAGACAACCAGCAGCAAGCCTTAGCTGATAAGCAAAAAGCGTTGCAGGTGTTGGTGGGGGAGAGCAAAGGAGAAGAACAAAGACTTCATGAGCAACGCCGTGAGGTGACCCAATGTATCGACGCTCAGCTGTTAGCATCTTATGAGCGTATCCGGAAAAATGTTCGTAATAAACTCGCTGTTGTTGTGGTTAAGCGAGATTCCTGTGGAGGATGTTTCAATCAAGTGCCACCTCAGAAACAGGCAGACATTAAAGAAAAGAAGAACATCATTGTTTGTGAACATTGCGGCAGAATCCTTGCCGACGTTTTTGTACCACTAGAAGAAGCCTAGGTACACTAATGCCTGCCTATGTCCTTAAGCGGGTGCACTCCTCTACGAGAAAAGCGCAGTCTATTTTGATAGAAATTGATCTAACAGCGCTTGTGCTTTTGCTAAACTGGTAGGCAGATGTTCATTAGTCAGTATCACATCGAATTCTTTTGCTAGAGCAGCTTCGCTGGCCATTTTATTGATTCTTAGCGCTATACTTTCTTCTGACTCTGTCTTTCTTTTTCTCAAGCGCTCTTTTAGTACTTGTAGCGAAGGCACTTGCACATACACGGTCATGGCATCTTCCTTAAAGTAGGATTTTAGCCTTAGGCCTCCTTGCACATCCATATCAAAGACAGCAATTTTTTCTTCAGCCCATATTTTGGCTAGCTCGGTTTTGAGTGTACCATAGTAACTATCCGCATACACTTCTTCCCATTCGATAAACGCATCTTGTGCAATCTTATTTTTGAATTCATGTACCGATAAGAAGTAATAGTCCTTGCCATGCATTTCATAAGGACGCCGAGAACGTGTGCAAGCTGAAACTGAGAAGCTGATCTTTTCATTGTTTTCTACTAAATGTTTAGAAATAGTAGTTTTCCCGGCTCCTGAAGGACCAGCGAATATGATTGCTTTACCTGATTTGTGTATCATGGCGTAGAAGAATCGTTGTTTTTTGCCTGTATATACTTTCACGTAAATATGCACTAAAAATGTCTCATAAGTATCAAATATATTTTCTTTCTTAGCCACACTGGCAACTTAAGTATTATACACTTAGCTTTGATCGTGTGTCGTACACCTAAGTAAGGTGATATGCTTCGACTTTTTTATAGAAACTAAATAGTTGACTGAGAAAATCCAAGAGTCCATGTATCAGCATCAGCAGAAGAAATATTCATCAGAAGAGCTTCAAGCGTTTGAGAAGGCCATCATAGAAAAACTAACTATAGCGAATAGTGAAATTAAGACCATCATGGAGACGTTGGGTAGAGCAAAAGAAAATACTACGGATACCAACATAAAAATGTTTGAAGATAGCGTCGAGGTGGCTGAGCAGGAAAACCTGAGCCAATTAGCCGCGAGACAGAGAAAGTTTATTGCAGAGTTAGAGGCCGCTTTGGTAAGGATTAAGAATGGTACTTATGGCGTTTGTATCGTGACAGGCGAGCTTATTGATCAAGAGAGGCTTAAAGTAGTGCCACATACGAGACATTCGCTTACTGCTAAATTATCTGACAAGTCAGTAACTCGCTAGTAGCACAACGCTTACCAAAAAACATGGGGAGACAGTACCTTCCATGTCTTTCTGTGGATATCTCTACCAATCATTTACCCTCAAGAAATTGTGAAACAGAAAGCGCTTTCTGAAGAGATCAGACTCAATAAATTTATCAGTAATGCAGGCGTATGCGCTAGGAGGGCTGCTGATGCGCTTATTAAAGAAGGTCTGATTACGGTCAATGGGCAAAAGGTGCGTACGTTAGGGTATAAGGTCACTATCCAAGATGTGGTTCAGTATCGCAACCAAGTGCTGAAGGCCAATCGGTACGTATACATCTTATTGAATAAACCCAAAGATTACATTACCACGACCCAAGATCCTCAGGGCAGAAAGACGGTATTGCAGCTTATCAAACGTGCGTGCCAAGAGCGGGTGTATCCCGTGGGGCGACTAGATAGGAATACTACGGGTCTTTTGCTACTGACCAATGATGGGAGACTTGCCAAGCACTTGGCTCATCCTTCTAGCCATATCAAAAAGCTTTACCACGTCGTGCTCGACAAGTCCATCAGTCAAGCTGATCTCGAAAAAATTAGGTCGGGTGTAGCACTCGAAGATGGCATTGCATGTGTGGACCAATTAGAGATAGTAGGGCAAGATCCTAGAAATATTGGGCTAGAAATACACATGGGACGTAACAGGGTCATAAGACGTATCTTCGAACAGTTACACTATGAGGTAGTAAAATTAGATAGGGTCATGTATGCCCATCTTACCAAGAAAGACTTGCCACGTGGCAAGTGGCGTTGGCTGACGCAGCAAGAAATACAGCAGCTTCACCGTTTAAAGGAAAAAAATATGTAATCAGGGATGACAGCTGATACTATGACTGATCGTCGATCCTCAAGAAAGGCTCAATGTATGGTATAGGACATAGTCGGTGAGGCCCTATTTCTTTCCTTGGATGCACTAAACACGGAGAGCCTCAAAAATAAGTCGCTGTGGTTCCGATCACTAAAATCTTTGCCTTAGGTCTAGGCCATTTTCACTCGGTCCTACAGCCCTCAAACAAAAGATTTCCCTTAACGGCCTATGGATACGGATTTATTAACGTGCTCTCCGCCGAGGCAACCTTTTCTAGCGTGGTATAAAAAAATGCTGAATGATTTGCTTTGCATTGATGAATGCGTATTTTGACTTCCAAAATATAGGCCAACGTGTCTCACCTAGAGAGAATATGACGCACGATGTATCAATAACAAGTCCACATGGTGTTTATGACCCAGTACCGACATGGTGTAGCTAGGGCACTGCTGTACATCCTGCTGCTGCAAGGTTGCCAGTCGCAGTTGTATATGACCCCGGAGGAAGGTGCTAATATTTCGCGGGCAGTGGAGCCAAGGCCCTTACAGGGTCCTAGTGACGTTCTAGTCCAAGTTCTGCCTGCTGCTCCTGGCCACGCTATTGCTTCTGGCCCATCTTCCGATGGTCAGGGAGCGTTACAAGAAGATAGGAAGCTCCCCGCCAAGCGCCAAAAGATTGAAGAAAATGTGCTGCCGCTACTGGCTACTGCTCCAGGAGACAACGATTTCCTAAGACGTCCTTATGACGTATTCATCAGCCATGCGGGCGAGGATAAGAAGACCATCGCTGCGCCGCTGTATGAAGCACTAACAGCCCGAGGGGTGACGGCTTTTTTTGATCGCGAGGAGTTACGGCTAGGGGAGAATGCCCCTGCTCACATGATATCAGCGATGGAGAGCGCGTTATGTGGGGTTTTCATCTTGAGTCCGGAATTTTTAGCAAAGAAGTGGCCGATGAAAGAGCTGTGTTGCTTTCTTGAGCGCCAGGAAGCGGCTACAAAGCGCAATGGTAAGCTCCCTAACCTGCTTCCTGTTTTCTATCGTTTGTCCTATGCGGAGTGTAATGAGCCTGGCGATTTGTTTGACCGGTATAGTGATGTGTTTGAGAAGCATGGTTTCAATGCGCGGATGTATGAGGGAGAGACGAATCGCAAGAAAGTGCGCGATGCGCTACAGCGCTTGAGTAAATATACGGGCAAAGAGGTCATAGGTGGAGAAGCGCCATCGCAGTGGGTTAGCGCTATTGCAGATGCGTTATGTGGTAAGGTAGAGGAGCTTCGGGATCTACATGCTTCTAAGGGTCTTCGTAGTATGTTAGCTTCGCATTATAGCACTAGTCCGTACTTCACCCAGATACCTCGTCTGTTTGTGGAGGAGGGCTCGCGCCATATCAGCGAACTAGCTTGCGCTCCCCTGCATCGTATGGTACCCAGTGAGGTTCGTGGTCAAGAAGCTAAGAGGCAGCTGATAGACCAATCGGCGTTGTTTTCTAACGCCTCTGCGGTTGGTTCGGCAGATAATTATACGAAGGTGCTGGTTATAGGTAACCCCGGCACAGGCAAGACGACGCTGAGTAAGCAATTGGCGTATCGCTGGTCCCAAGGCGCATGGGGCTCGCGATTTGCGTTCGTTTATGTGCTACCGGTACGGAATTTATATCAAGATCGGTACGATGGGAGCAACTACCGCCAGGAAGCTACGCTATCGACAGCGATCGTGAACAACTGCTTTACTGTTCCCGAAGAAGAAGAACGGTATCAATACTTGCGTCGCCAAGTGCGCGAAACGCTAGCAAGTCGTAGTACCTTGGTCATTCTAGACGGCTTGGATGAGCGCAGTGGCGCCCTAAGTGAATCGTGTGAGACCCTGATTGCTCGAGCTGAGACAGGCCCTCATTCGTTGTTAATGCTCTCTCGCGGGTACAATATCAAGAAGGAGCGAGGTATAGCGAATGCACAGATAGCACTCTCGGGCTTCAGTGATGCCCAAGTGCGGACCTACGTTAATGAGACTTTGAATTCGGATCAAAGCGCCTCGCTCCTAGCCAAATTTGCTGAGCATCCGCAGATTTTCGAGATTACCCGTGTGCCGGTGAATCTGGAGATATTATGTACGTTATGGGGGAGTGTAAGCGATAGCGGTCGTATTGCCCAGGAACTGGATCAAGGTAGCCTACCGGGACTATATCGAGAAGTTACGGCGTATATCTGGGAGCGCTATGTGGAGGATAAATTGGATAAGTTGCCCGGATATGCAGACAAGTCGACTCGAGCAGGTATCCCCACCGATACGCATGATATTCTCTTTGATGTGTTGAGTGAGCTAGCATGGTTAGGGTTGACGGAAACTAGGCCGATCGATGCTACTCTAGTGAGGCGTGTAGTTACGGGCTCTTTCACTCGTCACCTCACGGTACTTCAAGATTCAGGTTTCTTGCTGCTGAAGCACCTACCGGGCAGTAATCAATATGAGTTTCCTCACTTGACGTTCCAAGAATATTTTGCAGGGCGTTGGCTGGCTAAGCAGCTCTTCTCAGATGATGAGGAAGCGCAAGAAGCGTTCAGTGCGTTTTTAAAGAAGCCGGAGAATAAGTATAAAGACAGTTATGGTCCGATGCTCACGTTCATGGCTGGGGAGGCAGTACATATGCAAAGTAAGAAGGCTGGCCGCTCCAGGCTCCGAAAATTTCTGGATCTTACCAATGCAGGCGTATCTACAGCCGATAAGAAATCGATCCCTCATCTACGTCTTCAAATGCGTCTGTTGAATGAGTGGCTGTGTGTAAGCAGTGCAGCGGAAATAGAGGCGGGATTGCCTGAGTTGGAGCAAATTTCCCCTATCCGTACTACACTGCCCCAGCAATTTAGGAAGAGAATCTATGAATTAGAGGAAGATAGATATAATACTCATCTGCCCCTTCTGACGCAGTTGCTTTCGGACTTTCGCTCAGTGGCTAAGCACACTGCCCCAGGCTGCTTGGCCATTGTGTTAAATGCATGTAGTTCAAACCATCGCTATATTAGAAATATTCTTAGTTCTACCTTAATAAGTGTGAGTCAGTTGGCCCGCGAGGAGTGCTTGGCACAACTCAAAGCTGCTACGGGGTATGTAGATGAAAATGTCGGAGAGGTTGCTAGTGCTGTTTTAGCTGATCTAACGCGTGTTTTAGCTCCTTTGCAACCATTTGGTCCAGAAGAGTGGAAGAAGTACTTTGGAGTAACTGTAGATGCAGCACCTGCCCTTCCGTCTGACCTAGAAGCTATCTTAGAGAGTCCCTGTCCCTTCCGGCTAGATAGGCAGGTTAAGGAGACGCATCTGTTGTTTCTGGCTCCGGCGAGCGTTGGTAGCGTCCCATTTACGCTGAATAAGCTCGGGGAGTTGATCAAGCCTAATTTCCCAGATAACCAGGGGGGATATCACTATTGTTCTGAAGTCGTAGAGTCCCAATATGGAGACCAGAAACACCCGGCTGCTCCATGCTGGTTGTTGCTGACGCGTGACATTTTACCAGGTAGTCGCGGGATGACGCTTACAGGCCATCAAGAGTTGCTATCTCATCATAGTAGTAAGGGCTATAGGCTACCGCACGTGTTGGAAGCAGCGGTGGGGATGCTGACGCATTATGTACGGACAAGAGAGCGCTTATATGGCGATGGTCCTCGAATCTATACGCGCTGCGCAGCCACGCAGTTGGTTGATGGAAAACAGCCTATCGTTGTTGTGGGATTTGAGGTTGCGGGCCTCGCTTTCGACCACTACTACGCCCTTGCTGATCACGGTGCTCTAGGTGTTACTGGTTGCCGGAAGCTCTAGGACTTTGATCTTGGCTTTTGGTCTTTGGAAATTTGAGGTGTGGGGAGCAAGTATCTGGTCGTAGCCTATATCGGTACTTGGTGTAACTGTGAACGTATTGGTACTTGGGGCCTTAGTTGCGTAGGCTTTCCCGGGTCTATCTGATCCGGGAAAGCCATCGTGCGCGGCTCTGTGGATAACTTTGGTTTAGTCTTGATTTTCCGTATCCAGCAGGCATCCTTAAGGCTTTTTGTAAACTTATACCTGTTGGCGTATGATAAAATTCCTAGATAAGACCGGAAATACTGATCCACTCGCTAAAACACTGGCCTACAGCCTAGGTCATCTAAACCCGGTCTTCCGGCCCTGCCGGATAGGTGATTCTCATTTTCTGCAAGGTTTTGAAGAGAAATTACGCTTTTCTTGCGTTTTTTGCTACCCTATTTGGGAAATAAATTCAAGAATAGCTCTCTTAACACCTAGTATTCGATGAATTCTCTCTTTCTTAACGGGCAACTACAATAGCGTGTCACTACTCTTTTGTACGAAAGTTCACTTTGTTTGTAGTCAAGCAGCAGATTGTTGAACCCCCAAAGCTTTTTATAGACCGAGTTTTCTGGGGGGCTACCCTAAAAACAAAAGAACGCCGCGTACGGGTCTGTGTTTCGTTGTTGCTAGCGCCTTCACTTAACCCTGTTATCTCTATACGTGATGATATAGGTAGCTCCTACAATCATGATACTGCCGAGGATGGTGTACCCATTAGGTAGTTCATAAAAAAATACCAGCCCGATCAGGAAAGCAAATATGAGTCTCGTGTACTCAAAAGGCGCCAAAAAAGATGGGCTTGCTTTTTTGAGCGCAGTCAAGTAACAGTAGTTAGCACTTAGCGCTAAAGCCCCCATACAGGCCAATACAAACAGTACTTTTTGATCCAGTAAGTACCAGTGTGGGTAACTTAAGCCACCAAATATGATGGTCATCCCTAGCGTATTATAAACAATGATGGCTAGCTTATCTACTCTTTGAGATAAGATTTTGGATGTGATAGCTCCGAATCCTGCAATCAGATTGGCTAGTAGGGCTGTAATAATGCCTAATTCAAAGTTGATAGTGCCCGGCTGTATGATACATAAAGTACCTAAATAGCCCACGAGTATACATAACCACTTGATGCGGTCTACCGAGTCTTTGAGAATGATTACGGAGAGCAGGGTGGTAAAGAGTGCTCCTGTCATACCCAAAGAAGTAGCTAATGTGACGGATAGATGGCGATACGTGTAGTACGTACACAATGTAGCGCATACACCAAGCACAATTTGAAGTCCATGTAGTAAGTACTGGTTGCTCTTGAGTACTGTTTTAGGATTCCGTGCTAGTAGAGGCAGTGAAAATAACAGCACGAATAGACTCCTGATGAATAGCACTAGTGAGGTAGGGATTGCTTCTGGCAACTTTTTAGCGATAGCCATGAGAACACTCATAAGCAGTGCTGCTGTGGTTGCGAGCATAGCACCTTGAATAGGGGCGGTAGTCGTATTTTTCATGTATAGTAGCTATTTGTATTCACTTTCTTACGGAACCTTTATACGGATTATAGCCATTCATGGCTGTGGCGTAGTAGCCTGTACCGTTGTAGGCACGCTTCTTAGGGTGCTCTTGGCATTCATGAGAGCACGCTCCTGCGAGGGTTGCTGCGCAGGGCTCGCATATAGGTGTATGTCTATTGCATACAGGGTTGGCGCAATTAATCATCCTGTCGCAAGCGGTGTGGCATACATAGCAACTGCCAACTACGTTAGGATCTTGCTTGTTGATGGTGACAGTGAGGCGGTTGTCGAAGACATAACATGTACCCTCAAAGCCTTTGCCATCGGTGTCTATCCCATACTGAATGATTCCTCCATGGAGTTGATAGACATGCTGAAAGCCCCGTTCTAGTAAATAAGCATTCGCTTTTTCGCACTTAACTCCCCCCGTGCAGTAAGTGACGATTTTCTTGTCCTTGAGTGATGCAAGCTCGGTTATTTTGTCGGGAAATTCCCTAAAGTGGTTAATATCCAGCGTTATGGCCCCTTTAAATTTGCCCAGCTTATGCTCGTAATTAGATCGGGCATCTAATAGTACGATTTCTTCCTCCTCTTGCATTTTTTGTAGCTCCTTAGGGGTTATGTAAGGTCCTGCTTTTTGATGAGGACGAATATGGGGTAACCCAGCATGTACGATCTCAGGTTTCACCCTCACGTGTAGTTTCTGAAAAGCATGCTCATGGTGTGCCGATACTTTAAATTGTGTGTGGGCAAACCGGGTATCTGCTTTCAAGTCGCGCATATAATTTTCACAAGCCTCAGTGGGCCCAGAGATAGTCCCGTTGATACCCTCTTGAGCAATGATGATGCGCCCTAAAAGACCATTTTCTATACAATAGTGGTGGTGCTTTTCTCTGAATTTCCCAGGATCTTCTATAGTAGTGTAGCAGTAATAGAGCAATATGCGGTAAGATTGCTTCATAGTCTTTGATGAGTTTTAGGCGCATTAATAGACACGCAATTTATCCAATTACAGACAAATTATACGCCACTGTTTGGGTATACTGAGATACTATGTATGCATTTATGGTAGCCAATAACGTAGGTGCATTATTCATCTAACATTGCTGGAGGAGCCAATGTGTCTTTTTGTAGTACCCTGGTTTCTCCCAGCTTCATTAGCCAAACGGCATTCGATCTCCAACTGTTTGTCTGTGCCACCTCTGTTAATCGCTTGATCGGCTCATCTGCAGGTTCATCTGATAGGTTTAGCGTACCCCAGTGCATGCCAATGATATTTTTTGCATTGATATCTGATGCAATTTGTACCGCCTGCTCTGGATTTGTATGGTGTTGTTCTAGGAGCCTCTTAGGCTTATAAGCCCCAATTCCTACGATAGCTAGGTCACAATTACCCCAGTCGGTTTTTATCTGCTTGAAAACTGTTGGGTGGTAAGCCGTGTCTCCTGAGAAGTAGATACCGAAGTTTCTAGACCGGATACCAAAGCTACACCACCCTGTTTTGTTTTTATCAAACAAAGATCGGCCTGATTGGTGTATGGCTGGTAAACAATGAATAGCTACCGCTTGATAGTCAACCTTCTCATTCCACTGCATTTCTTGCACCTTTTCAAAGCCACACTGCTGAAAGTACCTTGCCAGACCCAATGGACAGAAGACTTGCACCTGGGCACCGAATTTTTTCTTAATTCGCTTTAAGCTTTTAATATCTAAGTGGTCATAATGATTGTGACTACAAAGAATGATATCTAGCTGCGGCAGGTCGTTTATATTGATAGTAGGCCGGTTGTACCGTTTCGGTCCGAAGACCCACTTACCAGCCGTATTGCTAAAAAAAGGATCCGTTAAAATATGAGTTTTACCTACTTTGATGAAGAAAGTAGCATGGCCAATCCATGTGACGGCGTCACCTGTTTGTTGTTGAAGAAACCCTTTTAGAGCCCCTTCTCTGTCCAGTGTGTAGGCTTGTAATATCTTTCTGCTCTTTTTATTTCCGACCCCTAAGACCCTTCTGGCAACAAAAAAGACCCAATCTGTGAGCGAATTTTTCACTTTGAGTGCACCTTCTGGATTTTTGAAAGTTTGCTTGTTGGTACCGGCATACATGGGGGTATAAGTATGGGTTGCAAGAAGACATACCAGCAACAAGCACCTAAGTTGGGATATGTTTAGCATCATTTTTAAGTATAGTCTATCAATTTGTATTGTCTGTCACACCTTGATAGGTTTTGCTGGATTACCTAGTACGGTTGTGCCCGGTTTGACGTCCGCTAAGACCACAGAGCCTGCGCCAATACTAGCTCCTGCCCCTATTTCTGCTCCTGCAACAATGGTAGCGCCCGCACCCACAAAAGCTTTTTCATGGAGCATTACACCTGCTCCTACCACACTACCGGCCCCCACTTGTACGAAGTCTTTGATCACGGCATCATGCTCAATGATTGCCTGAGTATGCAAGATACAATGGTTGTGAATCGTTACATCAACCCCCAAGCTTACGCCGGCATCTATTAAGTTTCCATGGCCTAAAGTGACTGACGTAGCCATCATGGCTGTAGGGTGAATGGCACTGGTGGGTATGGCCTGCTTTTGTTCACGGATCATATCCACCAAGTGTTTTCTTCTGGTTGGGTGTTCTATCGCTACCAAGGCTCCACAATTTTCGTTGATGAGGTCTAAGTATTTTTCTTCGGTTGTACTACCCAGTACAGGAATATGGTTGATCGACTTACCCCAAAGCTTCTGGTCATCGTCTAGAAATCCATATACGACAATATCATTCTGCTGGAGAATTTCTAACGCAACCTTGCCCAAGCCGCATGCACCCAGGATAATGATTTGCTTACTCATATGCTTTATTGCTCAAGGTACAAACTATGCAAAGATATTACCTACTATTTAGTTGTCCCTTAAGAAAGGGAAATTTCATCAATGATAACGTGTGTAGTAAGATTTTTACCCGCATTTTATCTAAAACGGATAGTAAAAAAAGCAAGAAAAGTACAATTTCCCTCTAAAACCTTATAGAAAATGAGGGGCGCCTCGCCGGTGGGGCTTTACTTTTTTCCTTAAATGAAAAAAGTAGGCAAAAAGATCGGTCGCTGTGGTTGCGAACACGGATCTAAACTCGGCCCTTCGGACCTCAAACAGTAGATGCTCCATAACGTTCTGCAGCTGCGGATTCCTTAACGCGCTCTCCACCAAGGCAACAATTCTCCGTTACCTCATCTCTAAGATACTGTGGTATGCAAAGGACCCGCCTATAGGGGATTAGGGCGTGAGCTTGGGCCGCGTCAGGTGCAAGGAGAGGCACTGTCTGAGCACACCTGCGGTGTGCAAGTTTGCCTCGTCTGCGCCTAAGAGCCAGCCAAGGTAGCCCGTTTCCCTCAGCGGTGACTTTTTTCGGTTCCTTTTTGTGTGATAGACAAAAAGGAACGCCCGCCCGGCGAGGGCAAACCACGTATACCTAGCTGAGTACTGTGCTTGGAAGTGAGTTATTAAGGGGCAACTATTTAGCCGATCCTCTTCTTCATTATCGACACCCCAATATGGCAAGAGAGGCATAACTTATGCTTACAGAAGTTATTGAAAAGTTCAATCAAGGCTTGTGAGTCAAAAGCACTTTTTGCTTTGATACCTGCTTTATCCCAATAGCGTGTAATCGCATTATGCTCTGCAGGGAGATGTTGTAAAATAGCTGTAGCTTGCTCTATGTAGTCTTGTTTGTCCTTGGCTTTGCCGTAGGCTATAAGCAAAGGTACTGCGGTGTTGATGAGCACGTGCCTAATACTGGATTTTCCTAGCCCTGGAATTCTTGCTTTACTCTCTTTAGAGAAGCGATAGTGCCTCTGCCAATAGGCCGATTGTGTAACGGCCAACTTTGCGAGGAGAGCTGTCATTGGGGAGTTGACCAGCAGGTCAAAAATACTAGGGTACCGGTGTAGTAGCTGGGCAAATTGGGCAATACGAATGGTTGGGAAGTTAGCAGGCCGTAGTCGAAAGAATTTCCATTGGTGGGCTTGCACACTACCTACTTTGAGCTGATACTTGTGTGTCAGATAGTGGTACTCCTTTTTGAGTGTTGTTAGATAAGTATCGCCTCCTTTGTTGTCTGTATGCAACAAACCGGCCTGGCCCATCAGCAGCGCTTCTAGTTGTAGCAGATTGTCTGTATGTTGTGTCAGTATCTTCAGTGGGAGGTTCAGGGCGAGATCTAAGGAAGCACTACTATTGACCTTAAAGCCAAAGGTGTAGGCTAAAAGCTGGTAAGCTGTTGTTTCCCAGTTCCCTTTGTTGTCTTCCAAAAGCCGGTATACGAGGTTGTTTTTATGTGTGAGGCGCTGAAAGAGTGCCTTGTCCAGCATAGAAGCTTTAGGAAGGTCTACTACTTGAGGGAGGTGCTTGGCACAAGGAATTGCAGTTGGGTTGTTTACGAGCCTTTGGTACTGTTGGTGTAGGCGAGGAGCAATCCTTTCTTTTAAAACTAGGGTAGGCATGATGGTGCCGTCTTGTTGTTGAATGTCTCTGGTGTGGTCCCAGACGACATGCAAGATGACGTTTTCGTAGGCTTTGTCAGTATGATGTTGGTGCGTGTACCAGTCTGAAGCATTGACGTGCATTTCTATATGGCCATGCCAAGTGACATTGTTGATGGTGATGCAACCATTGAGGAAGTCTGGTCCCGCATTTTCATTGCGTGTGCCGGGATAAGCAATGCTTAGTGTTTCGCCTTGACAGGTAGTGAGAGATTTTTTGTCAAAGTATTGAAGTTTCCAGACGTAGTAGAGAAAGTCTTCTTGCATGGTGCGTAGCCGTTGTAGGATGAAGCGATTTTGTCTGCTTCACCTTACCGCATATCAATGATTTCGATGCCTTGATACTCATTAGTATCAAAGTTAAAAAACGATTTACCAAATCTCACATCATATACAAAATATGTCATGAAAAAGACATGTAAGTTCTGGTTTATGTCCAGTATCTCTAAACGTTTGATGTGCTTTTTCGTTCGCTCAATTGTGAGTGTAATCTTCTGCAGAAAATCTTCCTCGTCTCTAGCCACCAGATCTACAACGTCACAAGCTTGACCATCGGTCTGTTGTGTGTGTAGGCTATCTATTACGTAATCTTGTCGGTAATCAATAAGAACAGTCCATGGTGCTGTGGCCATTTGCTCCGGGTCATGGTCTGTAATGTGCACTTCGTTGGCCGTTTTTAGATGGGTCCATACCGTTTGGCCATCGCTAATAACTTCTTGTTCTGGCAAGGTGAAGCGGTACTTGTTGTCCTGGATAGCAATTTGGCCTTCCCACACTTCTCCTAGCAGCCCCTGAGATGGTCGACTATGACAGGTGAAAGCTGCCTGGAAGCTGCGTTGGCTAATCTCTTCCAGTAGTGTAGAATCGGCTGCGCGATGGTTCTGCGTTATGGTAGTATGCCAGAAGCTCCCTAATAGTAGCAATAGATAGTATTTTTTCATTTTGCTGTATTGTGCATTGTCGCGCATGCATCAAGCAAACACTTCGCCAAGCCAAGTTGTGCACTTTGTGCGTATTTTTCTTTACGCTATATCCCCGTCATCATTACTATGTGTTGGTCCCTAGGCTCTGGAGCATTTGCTCTAGGCTATAGGCATCTGGCACTAAGACAGCGCGTGCTTTGCTGCCTTCAAAAGGACCTACGATGCCAGCCGCTTCTAGCTGGTCCATTAGTCTTCCCGCACGATTGTAGCCTAGCTTCAGCTTTCTTTGAATTAGCGAGGTGCTGCCCTGTTGATGCGCTACGACTAGGTGTGCTGCTTCTTCAAACATGGGATCTTTTTCTCCTAAGTCTACGTCGCTCCGATCTTCTTGGTCTTCTTCATAATCAGGCAATAGGTAGGCAGACGCATAACCTCGTTGTGAGCCTACATAATCGCAGATGCGCTCCACCTCCTCGGTATCTAAGAAAGGACATTGGATTCTAGTAATCTCTGAATTCATGGAAAGAAGCATATCACCCCGTCCTACCAGCTGCTCTGCCCCACCTGCATCCAAGATGGTCCTAGAATCGATTCGCGAGGTCACCTTATAAGATATTCTCACAGGAAAATTGGCTTTGATGATACCCGTGATCACATTGACAGAAGGCCTTTGCGTGGCCAGGACCAGATGTATGCCAATGGCCCGGGCCAGTTGTGCCAGTCTAGCAATGGGCGTTTCGATCTCCTTACCGGCAGTCATCATCATATCTGCAAATTCATCGATGACTAGCACAATGTAGGGCAAGAAGCGGTGTCCCTTTTCTGGATTGAGCTTGCGTCGTACAAACCTCTCGTTATACTCCTTAATGTTTCTGACACCTGCTTCCTTGAGTAACCCATAGCGCTGGTCCATCTCTAGGCATAGCGAGTTGAGCGTGTGGATCACCTCTTTGGTTTCTGTGATGATGGGTTCTCCGTTGTCCGGTAATTTGGCAAGAAAATGACGCTCTAATTTGTTGTACAACGATAGCTCTACCTTTTTAGGGTCTACCAAGACAAGCTTGAGCTGGGAGGGGTGCTTTTTGTAGATCAGCGAAGCCAAGACCACATTAAGTCCTACAGATTTTCCTTGGCCCGTGGCCCCCGCAATCAACAAGTGCGGCATACGAGCTAAGTCTGCCATAAATGCCTCGTTGGCTATGGTCCTACCCATGACGACGGGGAGCTCCATCGCACCTTCATGAATCTCTCTGTCGAAAGTATGGACCTCAGGGGTACCACCTCTCTATTTTTATTAGGCACTTCGATGCCAATGGTTCCCTTACCAGGAATGGGGGCAATGATACGGATGCCAAGTGCAGCTAAGCTCAGCGCGATGTCGTCTTCCAAGTTCTTGATCTTGGAGATTTTAATGCCTGCTTCTGGTACTATCTCATAAAGCGTTACGGTAGGACCAATGGTTGCCTTGATGCTGGATATGCCAATCTTAAAATTGGTCAGTGTTTCTACGATCTTGTTTTTGTTCTGAGCTAATTCTTCTTGCGTTACTGACACGCCTGTTTGGTTGTACTCGTCCAATAGGCCGATGGATGGATGTTGATAAGAAGATAAGTCTAACTTGGGATCATAGTTTTCTAAATGATCCGAAAATGACTCTTCAGGCTGGTTATGTTCTATGGTAAAATTGGGTGTTGGCTCGTGTTGTGGAGGAAGCGTTGTTTCTAAATTATTGGCAGTCTCTTCTGTTTGTGTCATATCGAGAAAAACAGCTTGCGGGGCGTGGTTGTCTTCTATGTCTTCATATGAACTGGTCTCGGTAGTTGTTGGTAAAGCAGAAGTTTGTTTTTTCTTGATGGGTAGGCTCAGTTTTGGCAACTCAGTGACGTTAAGCGAGTATACCAGAGAGATGAGCAGTGAGGTGAGTAGTAAGATCAATGTTCCCCACCCTAACAGACTGTTGAATAGAATTCCTAGCTCAAAACCTACACCTCCCACTAGCGTTTCTAAGCCCTCCGTTTGTGGGTATATGATGTCTGCGTAGCCAAGTGCCACATTGAGCCATAAGATACTAAAAATAGCTCCTAGCGTAATTTTGTAAAGATTAACACTATGCCAAAGTCTGCCATACACCAGACGGTGACCTAACAAATAAATAGAAGGTAGTAGTAAAAATGCCGTGATGCCCAACCATCGAAACATGAGGAAGTAGCCACAGAGGGCACCCACAAGACCTAGCCAGTTACGAATTTCTATACCTGCTACTTTGATCCCTAGTTGATGGGCTGACTCAATGACACTCTGGTCGGCTTTGCCATGCAGGAGGTGCGCTACAAAAGCAGCTCCTAGAAATAGGCTCAGGCCTTGTAAGCAAAGTCCTATTGCGATTCTAAAGCGTTTGTCGATCGAAAAAATGCCTTTGTGAAGCAACCTGCTTCGCTTTCTAGGATTACTACTTCTCTTGGCTCTGTAAGTATTTTGGGGCATTTAGATAGATGATGTATGCGAGCTTAAACTCGCCTATTATACTGGGCAGCTTTACAACGGAGAGTATATTCGCCAGGGCTTAATTACAACTTTTGCAAGTTAGGGGTAAGTAACCAAGCAAAACAAATTAGGATGATAGTCAGGGCATACCCAGCACTTAGTTGCATGACGCTTGTTTAGTACAGTTTAGGCAGTCACTTTTTACGAGTGCCTCTTTTTCAGTTCTACAAAATCATGCGCATAAAGATGTTGTTCATCTTCAGGATAATGAATGCGTGTTACTTCGATCCATTCGCTGCTACTGATCATAGGAAAGAAGGTATCTCCTTCAATCTGTGCTTTGATCTCTGTCAGGTAAATTTTGTCGGCCAAAGCCAGCGTTGCTTGATAAATAGTCGCACCTCCTGCAATGAATACCTCTGTCTCGCCCGCCTGTTCGGCTATTGCCAAGGCTTCAGTGATGCTTTGCACGATGGTGCAGCCCGCTGCCTGGTAGTTGGGGTCACGGGTGACGATAATGAGCGTTCTGCCTGGTAGCGGTTTCCCAATGGATTCAAAAGTTCTCCTACCCATGATCACGTGGTGTCCCATGGTAATACGCCTAAAATGCTGCAAGTCTTTGGGCAAGTGCCAGGGTAGCTGGTTATTTTGACCAATCACTTGGTCCTCCGCCTTGGCTACGATGATAGATTTAAGCATACGGTCATGAACTCGGTGTCCTTGTCGTTTTGGATATGCAGTATTTGTGTGTTAAAACGATAATGATCCAACGTGATCTAATTGCGGGAAATCATATTGACCCTTCATTGCAAGAGACGATCCTAGTCTTGGTGATATTATGCGCCACTTAGCACCGGAACTGTGAAAAACCTTTTTGTGTACATGACCACTCTTGCCTCTCAAGAGTACACAGAGACAAGTGGTATTTTGGCCTTTCCCGTCGATATTGGCTATCTCGTAGGCATCTAAAGCTAGATTCTCACATAACCGTTTAATGTTCCCCTGAGGGGATTTTTTATCGTAGTTCCAATCTTTCGCGTCTATGTTATCACTTACGGCAAATCTTATCACTTTTTTTGTTTTCATTTTACTCTCCTTTGCTTTCGCTTTTTCTTCGTTCGTATCGGGAAAGTCTTCGGCTTTTGCGTTTTCAGAGAGATCGACTTGTACCGGTGCTATAACAGTACTTCGCGACTCACCATCTCTCAATACCTCAACTAGATCGATTCCTCTTTTTCCTTCTTGCTGTGCTGATGATTTAGCCTTAGCTACTTCAGAAGGCTGTTCCGTGAATCGCGAAAACATTGCTTCGATATTAATCCCATTTAAAGTACAGCCATAGGCTTGATAGCTTAAATTATGAGACGAGCAGGCCAAGGCTACCTACCCGAAAATATTTCAACATATGTATCGCCATGTTTGTTGCCAGTATTATTAGAAATTGTATGACGAAAAGTTTTTTCAAACAATAAGAACGCTTTTCCCTAGGCTAGAGCACTTCGTAACGACTTTGCAGCATAACGACTATATTCGTGTCCTTTACGCTTTGCCAGCCCAATAGCACTTCGAATAACCGACTTCTCGTCTTCACGACCATGCATCTTCGCGAGATGATATTCCACCATAGCCGAATTACCAGCTATAGTAGCTATATCCATGAGTGAAATATCTCCATCCATCAACTGATAGGGATCAGCTCCTTTTTCTACTAGTAGTTCAGCCACTTCCCGGTTCATGTCTTCTTTGACCCCCGAGGCAGCGTACTGCAGTGCACTCATCCCGTCTGCATCTGGCGTATCAAGCTCCCCAATTCTATTCCGATTTGTAATTTTATTTCCCTTTTCGTAAGCGCTAATGAGGCTTCTTGCTACGTTCAGGTGCCCTTCAAAGGCAGCGAATTGCAGCGGCGTAGTGCGGTTATCCTTCGTTTTAGCATCTATCACTACTTCAAGTTCCCTGACTAGTGCCTCTACGGCTTGGGGGTTCCCTTTAGCCGCCGCATAGTGCAAAGGGGTACAATCCGGCTCCCAACTTACTTCGTTGATGGCTAGCTTCATGGACCTGTTCAAATATCCTTTCGCTTTACCCTCTTGAACGAGCCGAGGGATGGCTTTTGAGACGTCTCCCAGCGATAGCACTTCTTCGTCATCTACCGCTTCTACAAATTCTTGAAACCAGCGTTTGAGGTCCGCTGATTCTTTTTGGTCTTCTTCATCTGCAGCCTTCTTGGTGGTGTCTTTGGTCTTTTCTAGCGCTGCGGTCGTGTCTTTAGACTCGGCCTCTACAAGATCTGTTGTTCTTGGTTCCTGGTATGAGTTGCTTATACCCATGGCAGACTCTTGTGAATTTTGGGTCATGATAACTGTCGTGGCATGTGCAGCGTTAGAGGCAGCATTAGCAGCAGAATGTACTGAGCCTGTTGGACTTTCTTTTTTTTCCTCAGCATCATAGGACAATGCGTCGGCTGGTCGTTTCCGTGCAGGCGTTGTGGTTTCCATGGCGCGCTTAGGAGATGGCATGACTTTCCCCGACGTAACCGCACTTTCCTCCTCTCCAGTTACTGGTAGGCGATGTTGGCAGCCATGCAATGTCAGGCCGATCAGTAGCGCTATGGCCATACTAAGGAAATTATACTTAAAATGATTCATGGCATCGGTAGTTTAAAACTGGGGGATGTAACAGACACATGCTAATGCAAAGTAAGCACAAATGCGCTACTAACCAATGCTGGCAAAGCAACGCTCCATAAAAGCCCTCTCTGTCTTGCGCATTAAAAAGTAGCTAGTGGTAATTTGAGATAATATGCTGCGCTTTAAGCAGCCCTTGTGCGCAAACCAAGAACAATATGTGCTAGGGATTTTCCTCTTGTTGTAAGAATGAAAGAGGAGGCAACTACCTGGTTGAGCTTCAACAATTCATGTTACCTATGTCATGCATAGGTGGCTAGTGAGGCATCAATTACTGGATATTGTGGTCACAGTAGCTTCCCTAGAGCCAAACAGCACATACCCGTGACAGTAACCTGGTCTACTACTTTATAAAAAAGGTGAAAGACCAGGGAAGCTGTTAGTCTTGTTAAGTCTGATAAGAAAATGGGGTCCTCGCTCTAGGGATTCTCCGTAAAGCCTTCCATAATGCTATTATCCACGCCAAAGGTATCGTTATCTTCCGAAGCATTGATGCCAAAAATATCCTGCCCATCAGACATAGCTGAAGCACATAAGAGCTCTATGGCTCTTGCTTCAGAAGTGCGCGTACCCCGATCCACATTGATGGCAATAAATAGGTTTTTATGGGTGTCTAGCAGATTGCGATAACTCATTGCCTGTTCAAGTGCCTCCTTCATGTGGTTATTGCCATGATCTGATACCGGTACACATTTTATCTCCATGATGACCCCCACATCCCTATTAGTGATTTTTATATCTGCTCGCCCTTTCTTCTTAGAATGCAGCTTAGTGGTGTATAGTTCGCTACCAAATGTCGTATGTTGCGTCTGCAATGCGATGTAGTTTAACAGGGAATGGACGATGTCTTCATTGGCAAAAACGCCTTCTTCATTTTTATCACCCACCAACCTAACCGTGCGGATTACTTCCTTGAATCGATCATAGAAATCCTTGAAGCGTTCTTGCATCTGCTCTCGACTAGGTTGGCTCATAATATCCTGTAGCACATTGGTTACACTTTGAATCTTGGTAGGATCTATCGTGCAAATGTATTGATAGTACTTTATTAATCTTTTCCCCATCTCGTGCGTGATTTCCATGTTGGGCAATCTATAAGCATGTTGAGCATGGCCATCTATGGTGAGATACCCCCCTATGAACAGGTAAGAAAACAGTACTGCTAGACCATCTGGGGCAATCTCCTTATTCCCACCGATCATATTCTTAAGCTGTTTGAAGTCGTTCGCCGAGAAGTCATCTTTCCTAACGAAGGCAATACACGCACCATCTACCAGCTTTTCCACCTCTTCTCTAACTTCCGGCTTTGTGAATAGATGATCTAGAAAATCTATATTACCGCTCTCCTCCCAGTGAGATCTGAAGCGATAGAATTCTCCTCTTTTGAGATAGCTAATGATCGACCAAATATTATACTTACTGACCCACTCCTGCGGGGATGTTGCGGTATTGTAGCTGTACTTCTGCACTATATAACCATTGTACCAAGACTTCGCCTTGTCGCTTAGTGGTTTCGGCACTTCAAAGTGATTGAAGAAAAGGTCCACCTCACTTTGATCAAGTCCGTAATGTTGTGCATACTTAGCGTCAGTAAAATTAAACTTACCAAGGTTATTGAGCCCAGATAACATTCCACTCTGTGCGATATACTGTACTCCGGTCAGGACTCCTTTCTCCAGGTACGGATTGCCTTTGAGGGCGTTCTCATAGATCCTCGCAAATAATTCGATGGTTTTATCAAGATCATCTATATTAAATTCTCTATATGCTACATTGGCCACGGCATCATACTCATCGATCAATATCCAGACTTTCTTCTTGTCATAGTGCTTGTAGAGCATCTTGCTTAAGAATTTTAGACCAGACTTAATTTGCTTATCACTCAGTCCTTCTGAGGAAATAACGTCAACGTATTGTTTGACCTTTTTTTTCTCTCCCTCATTAAGATTATCACTTTTTTCTAGGTAGTGATGCTGTTCAAAACAATCATTCAATACTCCCTTGACTTCTTCCCGCACATTATTGAAGCTATCCGATTTACAACTCTTAAAATCGATATAGATGACCGGATAGGTTCCTTGTAGCTTTAGGGCATCGACTTCCTGCCGACAAAACACATCTTCTTCTGAATTTTGCACTAAAATTTTCGACTGAGATATTTTGAGCAAGGACTTTCCACCGTCTGGCTGTAACGCGCATTCCTTCCGAAATATCTGATAGTTAGCAGTTCCTATTCCGTCGATCACCCCACCATTATCATCAACAGGTATCTCCAGGAATCTCCTTAACATATCGAGGTTCACGGTTTTTCCCCAACGCCGGGGCATGCACAACAATAGTGTAGTGTCACTGTCTTCTACAACATCCTTGATGAATAAACTTTTATCAGCGAAAATAGTGCTCCAAGTCACTAAATCTTTGAAGTCACCATCTCGTTTAATACGAGGAGTCGGTTTCTTTTTTGAGGCAATGCGTGCATCTAAATTTTGACTGTCGGTTACTTGTGCGCTACTAAACGCTGCCTCTTGCGTAGATGTGATAGATGTTTTGACCTGAGAAGGGAGCTTTGGCGAAGCCTCATCCTGAGACAATGCTTCGGCGGATCGCTTGCGTGAAGGCGTTGTTGTTTCTGTGGTGCGCTCAGAAGATGGCAGGAACCCTCCTGGCGTAGTCACACTTTCCTCCTCTCCAGTTACTTGCAAACGATGCTGGCAGCCATACAATGTCAGACTGATCAGTAGTGCTGTTGCTGTACTTGGGAAAT
>WTJV01000037.1 GCA_011524725.1 Amoebophilaceae bacterium
ATAAAATTTGGGTAAAAATCTTACTGCACACGTTATCATTGATAAAATTTCCCTTTCTTAAGGGTCAATTACTTTACTTATAGTTGGCTACCCTCACCAAATGACAATGCCCAGCTGATGGGCGATGTTTGTCTCAGATTGTTTCAGCGCTTCATGAACCTGCAATAGCTTTTCTTCTTCTTCGGGATCTAGGTCGCCCTGTAGCCCTGCCCGGTTGTCTTCAATGAGCTGCTGAATAAGTCTTAGCTTAAGCCGAAGGATATTCTTAAAGACGGTTTGGTGTAGGTTATCCTCTTCTTTGACCGTGTAAATTTGGTGTTGTTCTTCCCAATGCTCACTCACCTCATAAGGAGAAGCAGTTAAATCGATGGCTGTTTTTTGTATTGTTTCATCTTGGTGCTGGATAAAGTAGGTAGCGTCTACTACGTTTCCTTGAGCTAATTGGTGTTGAAATTGCCCTATAATTTCCCTGTATTCGGGGGTACGAAAGTGAACCTCTTCTAGCTCTTGAAGAAGGTATGCGTACAGTGGCTTTTCACCCTCTATGCGGGCTGTCCCATAGCTCAGCAACATACGCACGCTCTCACGCTCACACGCTTTGATGCTATCCTCTAGCTTGTGGCCTGGTTCTACCCGGGAAGACAATGTCATCGGGGCTATAGGTGTCCGTAATAAACGCTCGCCTCTCCGGCGTTGTTCTGCTTCTCTCTGAGAACTCAGTTTGTTCTGCTCAGCGCTGAGCACTGCTTCATCAACACCAAGAAGCTTACTGCACTGTTGGGTCAATAGAGCCCTTTTTACTGCATCTGGGATGACGGCAATGCTCTGGATAATTTCTTGAATAGCACCCGCTTTTCGAATGGGATCCCCTTGGGCTGATTGTATGAGTAGGGTAGTTTTGAATGTGATAAAGTCCTGTGCTCTCTCTTCGAGGTAGTTTTGAAGTGCTGCTGCTTCTACCTTATGTGCATAGTTGTCTGGGTCTTCGCCTTCAGGGAGTAGTACAATTTTTACATTAAGTCCTTTTGCCAACACCATATCAATCCCCCGTAATGCGGCCTTGATACCAGCTGGGTCTCCATCAAATACAATGGTAATGTGTTGTGTAAACCTACTGATGAGCTGAACCTGCTCCTCGGTCAACGAAGTTCCCGAAGAGGCTACTACGTTGGTAATACCGGCCATGTGCAGGCTGATCACGTCTGTGTAGCCCTCTACTAAATAACAATTGTCTTTTTGTTTGATTTGGTGTTTGGCTTGAAATATTCCGTACAGTGTTTCACTCTTACGGTAAATATCCGTTTCTGGCGAATTGATATATTTAGGTTGCTGGCTATTTGTTTTAAGCAGTCGGGCTCCCATCGCAATCACCTTGCCCGATACATTATGAATAGGAAAGATGATTCTACCCCGAAATCGATCATATGTTTTGTGTTCTTTCTGTATAACAAGCCCTGCTTTCTCTAAAAGTACCTCCTCGTATCCCTTGTTCTTGGCAAATTGATAGAAAGCATCCCAGGCATCTAGACTATAACCCAATTCAAATTGCTTGATAAAAGGCTCAGAAAAACTTCTTTCCTTCAGGTAACTCAGTCCTATAGTTTGCCCTTCATCGTGCTGCCGCAAAATATTTATGTAGTACTCCTTGGCAAGGTTGAGTAGAATGTATAGGCTATCCTTTTTGTATCGTTGTGCTTGTTGCTCGTGCGGGTCAGCCTCTTGAATAGGAATGCCGTACTTGTTGGCCAAGTATTTCACAGCCTCGACAAAGCTTATGCCTTCTATTTCTCTGATAAAGGTAATAGCGTCTCCAGCAGCACCACATCCAAAGCATTTGTAGAAGCCTTTGGTAGGCGATACGGAAAAGGAAGGAGTCTTTTCTTGGTGAAAAGGACAACACGCCCACAGGTTTTGTCCTTTTTTTTTGAGTGACAGGAAGTCAGCGACCACCTCTTCAATTTGGGCGCTGTTTTGTACTGCTTGTATGGTTTCTTGCGTGATAGACACCTTATATTGGAATACTAAAATTTAGAATAGGGAAATGACTTGATCAATCAGTTGTTTTAATGCCATGGTACCGCTGCTGTACTGTGTAGTCTTTTCTCAAGGGATACCCCTCCCAGTCGGCAGGAAGCAAAATGCGCCGTAGATCTGGGTGATCCGTAAAATTAATGCCCACCAAGTCGTATGCTTCACGCTCGTGCCAATTAGCTCCTCTCCAGATATGGCTTACTGAGGGCACTTCGGGCAATGTTGCGCCAAGCTGCTTCCTGACCAGCGACACTTTGAGTGCTAGCTGCCGATTGTAAGGAATGGAGTATAAGTGATAGATGAGCTCTAACGTATTAGCCTGGGGGCCATTGTCAAGCGCCGTTATGCAAGTCAGAGAGTCGAAGTATGTTTTTTCGTGCTCATGAAGTAATTGGCATGCCTCAACAATACGTTGAGAGGAAACACAGATTATGGGTGGTATGGCCTGAGGTTCTTTGTCTAGAATGATGGTAGGCTTTAGCTTGAGCGAGAGCAGTTCAATGATTTCTTCTAGGGGCATTTGAGGCTAGTTATTTGCTTGATTTTTTAGCTATAGGTGCTATCGTATCCTCTGATAGTGTCTTCTTTTCTTGGCGAATTTTCTCTTGCAGTTTCAAGAAACCACCAATCAAAGCCTCGGGCCTTGGTGGGCAACCTGGCACATAGACATCTACAGGAACAATTCTGTCTACTCCTTTCACCACATGATACCCATGTTGCCAGTAAGGTCCCCCGCAGTTGGCGCACGACCCCATCGAAATCACATAGCGTGGTTCAGCCATCTGCTCGTATAGTCGTTTGATTCTATCGGCCATCTTAAAAGTAACAGTACCTGATACAATCATCACATCTGCCTGGCGAGGAGAGGCTCTGGGTATGACTCCTAGGCGATCCAGGTCGTAGTCGGAAGCATACGCCCCCATCATCTCGATAGCGCAGCAAGCTAAGCCAAATGTCATTGGCCACAAAGAAGAGCGCTTCGACCAATTGAGGAGTTCGTCTAGTTTGGCTAAAATCACTTCTCCTTCTCCTGTTTTTTGCGACTTCATGCACTTAGTTATTTGTTTGTGTTGCCGCTTTGTCAGTAATTGAAGCGTAGCGGTCGTTAACGCGATCGTAGCGTGCCTTGGGTACTTTGGAAATAAAATAAGAAGGAGGTGAACCAGGGGGGGAGATGTTTGCGAGATGCCCTTTTCTCCAAGTATAGGCAAAACCCAATACGAGCAATGCAACAAAAAGCACTGCTGATAGGGTTGTGTAAGTAGCCCATAAGCCTTCTGTAGCTTCATTAAGTACGGGGTCTGCCCATACTGTTGCCCACGGGTACAACAGTACCGTTTCTATTTCGAAAATTATAAAGACAATGGCAATAACGTAAAAGCAGGTATTAAACCTCTTCCAAGCACTTTCAGTAGGCTCTTCACCTGATTCGTAAGTATGCAGCTTGGCTGAGTTGGGGCGCTGAAGCCGCAGTAAAGAGGTTAGCCATGAACCAACGCCCACAAGAAGTAAGGCAGCTGCTATAAATTGCAGTATTTCTAGAAAGGCAGCTTGTTCTGTAGCCATCATCGCGTAAGTGATAAGCGCGTAAAAAATCAAGGGGCTGATGTAGGTCAGCGCTAGTAACACCCCTATCCCAATATTTGAGCGACTGCTTAGGAGTGCCACAGGCTAGATTCCGCTACTCTTTTAGAAACAACTGATGCCCTGCACAACTTTGGCCTGACGTCCCTATGCCCAGAATCACATGTCAATGGCTGTGTTTAAAAATTGATTAAGAGGCGTAAGTGCCTGAAAGGCATCAAGCACCCGAGGTAAAAAATCTTTTTGTGTTACTACATGATCCTTAACATAGTACATCGCTAAAAAAGACTTCATTTTTAACTGCTCTATTTGTGGATGGTCTAGATCGTAGCCCTTAGGGGGTCTTTTTAGTTTTTCTCCTTGCAAATCACCAAACAACTTCTTAAAGTGAGGCGTGTTGACAATGCTCTCTAGGCCGTCTCCATTATAATCTATCTCTTGCCGAATTTTCTTGAGTGCATCTGTAGTAGGTTGGTATATACCACCAGCAACAAAAGATTGGCCATGGGGCTCCAGGTGCAGGTAGTAGCCAGCATAGCCGCTGTTGCGTCCACCTTTGGTCAAATAAGCACCCATGTTGATTTTATAAGGTGACTTGTCTTTACTAAATCGAATGTCACGATTGATTCTGAAAACACAACGTTTGGGCTCTAGGTCTGCTATGCTCTTGTCTAGTGGAGCCAACTCCTTGATTAAGAAGCCAGCTATACTGACGAAAGTATCTCGGGCTTGATGGTAGTCTCCTTGGTGGGCTTCCATCCAGGCTTTATTCTTGTTTTCCTTGAGGGCCGCAAGGAAAACAAGAATTTGCTGTAGGTTCATCACAAGACGCTTTTTTATGGTAAGGAACTAGTGAAATCTAATATAGACTATTTATATTACTTCTTCATGGGAAGCTAGCATGCACTATGTTAAAAAACAAGTTTTGTTGCCTGGCATTGCTTATTTTTAATAGATAGTTTGTTACAGAGCAACTGCAGCGAACATTTGATCAATGAAATCATGATACGGAATACTACCTTTTAGCAATTCTGTTGGCTATCTATTTTGCATTTACCGAGCAGCATATCCCTTTATTATACCGCGGCCAAGACACGCCATACAGCCAAACCTTGTGGAGAATGGGGGAGTCGAACCCCCGGCCTTCTCGATGCCATCGAGACGCTCTACCAGCTGAGCTAATTCCCCGATACATGCACTTAAAACTTACCAGAAGTTTTTGCGACGTGGAGCATACAGACCTCGCAGTACTGCCTTTGAATGCAAATTCATAACATGGCGTTCATTTTAGCTAAGTGCCTATCAGCTTCTTTAAGATTGTTTGCAAAGCTACTTTTTTGTACAAGTAATCCCTAAGCGCTTGGATGGGAAGACGTTGTTGCTGCATGCTGTCACGTTCTCTCAGCGTTATCGTGTTGTCCTCGAGGCTTTGGTGGTCTACAGTAATACAGTAAGGGGTCCCGATTAAATCTTGTCGGGCATATCGTTTACCGATAGACTGATTTTCTTCATACACCAAAGCAAAGTCCGAACGTAGTGCTTCGGTGAGCTTATGGGCCATTTCTGGTAGGCCATCTTTTTTGACCAGCGGTAGGATTGCTGCTTTGAACGGTGCTAAGGGTGGGGGCAATTTTAGATAGGTTCTTATTTTGCCTTCTGCTACTGTTTCTTGCCTCAGTCCTTGACACAATAGCATTAAAATCAAGCGGTCGCAACCTAGTGAAGTCTCGATGACATAAGGAATATAGCTTTGGTTGATCTCCGCATCAAAGTATTGAAGCTTCTTTTTAGCGTAATTTTGATGATTCTTAAGGTCAAAGTCTGTTCTAGAATGGATGCCCTCTATTTCTTTTGATCCAAATGGAAAAGCATATTCAATGTCTGTCGCTGCTTGGGCGTAGTGTGCTAGTTGATCGTGGGGGTGTAGGCTGAGTTGAGTATCAGGAACTCCCAAGTCTAGGTGCCACTGCAGGCGTTGTTTCTTCCAGTAGTCGAACCAATAGGCTTCTGTACCAGGCCGTACAAAAAACTGCATTTCCATTTGTTCAAATTCACGCATGCGAAAAATGAACTGTCGTGCCACGATTTCATTACGGAATGCCTTCCCCATCTGTGCAATACCAAAGGGCACTTTCATACGCGCAGACTTCTGGACATTGAGGAAGTTCACGAAGATACCCTGGGCTGTTTCTGGTCTTAGATAAAGCTTATCGGTTTCTTCTTTTACCGCACCTACTTGTGTAGAAAACATCAGATTAAATTGCCGTACTGAGGTCCAGTTGCTCGTTTTAGCAACAGGGCATTGAATGTTTTCTTCTACAATCAGTTGGTAGATGCCCTCTAAGTCTTGTTCCTGTAGTAAGTGCTGCAAGACTTTTAGCAAATCTGCTGCTTTTTTTTTCTGGCCCTGTTGTTCTAGTTGGCCAGCGTGCTCTTCAATGAGTGAGTCGACCCGGTATCTTTTTTGAGAGTCTTTATTGTCAATCATAGGGTCATTGAAGCTATCTATGTGCCCCGAGGCTTTCCACGTTTGTGGATGCATAAAAATAGCAGAATCAATGCCTACGATGTTGGCGTGTAGCTGGGTCATGCTTTGCCACCACAGATTTTGTATGTTGCGTTTTAGCGCAGCTCCGTAGGGTCCATAGTCATACACCGCTTGCAACCCCTCATAGATTTCACTGGATGGATATAGAAATCCATACTCTTTTGCGTGAGCAATGATGGTGGGGAGGGGAAGCGACTGCATATACTTGGCCTTATATCAGATCAGTAGAAGATGGCTTTGGCACCATGCAGTACAAAGGTACTACAATAAAATTCGCTCGTAGAAATCGTTTCACTCCACATCCAACCAGTTGGGCCCTACCTTAACGTCTACTTCGATGGGAACTGCCAGTGGTAAGGCTTCTCTCATCATGCTGGGAATGTGTTGTTGCAGTAACGGAATTTCTTCTTGATGTGCATCAAATACCAACTCATCATGCACTTGTAGGGTCATGCGAGAGCGAAGTTTTTCTTGCAGCATCCAGTCATAGATGCGGATCATGGCTATTTTAATCATTTCTGCAGCAGTTCCCTGAATCGGCGTGTTGATCGCATTTCGCTCTGCAAAACCACGCATGGCTGCATTTCTGGAATTAATATCACGAAGTTCTCTTTTTCTTCCGAGTAGGGTAGTAACATATCCCTTTTCTCGAGCTTGTTTCACCGCAGTATCCATGTAAATCTTAATGGCGGGAAATTCTTGAAAGTAAGCCTGAATCAGAGCCACTGCTTCACTACGAGCGATGTTGAGCCGTTGTGCTAGGCCAAAAGCAGAGATGCCATAGATAATCCCAAAGTTGGCTGTCTTGGCTTTGCGGCGCATGTCTTTGTTGACGGTTTCTATGGGTACCTTGAACAGTTGGCTAGCAGTAGCTTGGTGTATGTCTTTGTCAGCCAGAAAAGCAGCGATCATAGTCGGGTCTTGCGAAAAAGAAGCCATAATACGTAGCTCTATCTGTGAGTAGTCTATGGAAAGCAGGCGGTGATAAGGGCTACGAGGCACAAAAGCCTTTCGAATAGCCCGTCCTCTTTCTGTTCGGATGGGGATGTTTTGTAGGTTCGGGCGCGCAGAGCTTAGCCTTCCTGTGGAAGTCACTGCTTGGTTGTATGAGGTATGAATTCTACCATCTACGGGACTGATCAAGGCAGGCAAGGCGTCTATGTAGGTAGACTTGAGCTTTTTCAATTCTCGGTACTCCATAATCTTGTCTACAATAGCATGCTCCTTGGCTAGGCCTTGTAAGACTTCTTCGCCCGTGGCATACTGTCCTGTCTTGGTCTTCTTGGGCTTTTTGATGAGTTTTAACTTGCCAAATAAAATATCGCCGAGCTGCTTGGGGGAGTCGACACTAAAGTGCTCTCCAGCTAGGGTGTGAATATTTTCTGCTAATGCTTGGGCTTTTTGTGCCATGCCTTCTGAGAGTGAGGCTAGGACTTCCTTGTCGGCCTTGACGCCTGCACACTCCATAGTAGCTAGCACACGGATGAGCGGTAACTCGACCTCGTAAAGTAGCTTTTTAAGGCCTTGGGCGGCAATCTGGGGCGCTAACTGATGGTAAATCTGCAGTGTGATATCGGCGTCTTCGCAGGCATATTCCGTAACTAAGGCAATGTCGACAGCTTGCATGTTCTTTTGCCCTTTGCCTTTGGGGCCAATGAGGGTCTCTATGCTCATAGGAGCATAGTGCAAACACTGTTCTGCCATAGCGTCTAGGTTATGGCGCATGTCGGGGGCGAGTAGATAGTGTGCCAGCATGGTGTCAAAGAGAGGAGCATTTACGGTGACGTCATACTTTTGCAAAACGCTGATATCGTATTTGAGGTTTTGCCCAACCTTACAAATGGTGGGGCTTCCCAATATTGTTTTGAATTCTTGGACAATCTGCTTGGCTGCTTCTGGTTCTTGGGGTACTGGTACATAGTAGGCTTTGCCGGTATGGTAAGCAAAAGCAACACCCAAGAGAATAGCTTGCTGAGGGTCTAAACTAGTAGTCTCTGTATCGAAACAAATCTCTTTTTGGTGTGTTAGATCCTTAATCAGCTCTTGTCTCAATTCAGGCGTGTCTATGAGGTGGTATTCGTGCGGCGTATTTTCTAAGGTAGATAGTGGAGAATCTGTTGGAAGGGACTCGGTAGTAGGGGGGTGTTGATGCCTTTCGAAGAGACTTGTCTGGGCTGCAGGCTTTTGCATGGTCTCTCCAAAGACTCTTTGAGACAGGGTGCGAAACTCTAGCTCTTGAAATATCGCCTTTAGTCTGTTTTCGTCGGGCCCTCGGTAGTAACTTTGTGCTATATCAAATCCTAGAGGAACGCTAGTATGGATGGTAGCAAGCTCTTTGGAGAGAATACCTTGCTGGCCATATATCTGCACATTTTCTCGTAGTTTGCCCTTCAGCTGATCTGCATTGGCGACTAGACTTTCTACAGAACCAAAAGTACGAATCAGATCTTGTGCTGTCTTGGGACCTATCTTAGGAATACCCGGAATATTATCTACTGCGTCTCCTTGCAGGCCCAAAATATCGCGCACTTGGTCCACATGTTGAATTCCCCACTTGGCTAGTACTTCTTGTTTGCCCATGATAGACACGCCATTGCCCAGAAAAGCAGGCTTGTAGAGATAGATATGGTCATCTACAAGTTGTGCAAAGTCTTTATCGGGTGTCATCATATACACTTCAAAGTGTGCTTTCTCTGCTTTTTTGGCTAAAGTGCCAATGATGTCATCGGCTTCGTATCCTTCCTTTTCGAGCACAGGAATACGAAAAGCACGAACGATTTTTTTGGTGTAGGGAATAGCCAAGGTAATATCTTCTGGCTGTGCTTCTCGGTGCGCTTTATAATCCTTAAAAGCTTCATGTCTAAAGGTGGGCACAGCGCTATCGAAAGCGACCGCTATATGGGTAGGTGTTTCTTTTTTAAGAATTTCCACCAGGGCATTGGTAAAACCAAGAACCGCCCCGGTGTTCATTCCTTTAGAATTGATCCTTGGATTTTTGGAAAAAGCAAAGTGAGCCCTGTAGATTAGCGCCATAGCATCGAGAAGAAAGAGCTTGTTTTTAGTAGCTGTGGGAGACATCGGAGTTTACGCTGTTGCCTTGTACGAGCGCACAAGTTAGTGTGTTCTGGCCATACATATCCATGATGTTTGTATTAAGTATGCCAATAGTGCCTGACGCGGCGCCAAGCTCACGCCCTAATCCCCTAGGCGGGTCCTTTGCATACCGTAGCCTAGCGTGCCATAAGCAAAGAAATTGTCGCCTTGATAGAGAATACTTAAAGAAATCCGCAGTCGTAGGCCGTTAAGGGGCATCTACTGTTTGAGGCCTCTATGAGGCCAGGTTGAGGCGGTCTTGCCTAGAAGACAAGGGTCTTAACTGCAATGACCACAGCAACTGATTTTTTTGCCTACTTTCTTCATGCTAGAGAAAAAGTGAAGCCTTACCAGCCAGATAAAAATTTTGCCTACTACCCCCAAAGTGGCCAACTTTGGCAAACATTTTATCTCAATACTACTTTATTGCAAGCGAAAGATCTCATAGCCTTGTATGAACAGAGTGGGTGGGTAGATGCATGGGTTCATGAGCTCCGTAATTCTGCTGGTCAGCGTGTACACCTTAAGGGCGCTGTAGGTAGTCTGGATGCTGTATTGGCAGCTGTTATTCATAAGCGGTTGTCTACTCCCCAATTGTTCGTTTTGCAAGACAAGGAGGAAGCAGCTTATTTCTACAGCGATCTGCTATATCTCCTGGGGCCAGGCCTTGTCTTATCTTATCCTGATTCCCGCAATGTGCCCTATTCTTCTGTTGAAGCATCCCATGCCGACCAGCTGATGCGCGTAGAAGTACTGCATCGTCTCTGTCATCCTCAGCAGCAACCTGCTTTGGTAGTGACTTACCCAGAAGCGCTTCCCGAAAAAGTGATTTGTCAGGAAGCGCTGACAAAAAATACATGGGATCTTCGAGTTGGTGAAGTGGTCGTCACTTCTATGTTAACTACCCGGCTATTAGAACAAGGTTTTGAAAAGACAGACTTTGTCTATGATGTGGGCCAATTTGCTATTCGCGGTGGTATCATCGACATCTTTTCTTATGCACATCAACTGCCTTTTCGACTAGCACTTTGGGGTCAAGCGATAGAAAGCATAAGAACTTTCGATCCAGTGAATCAGCTTTCGTTGGAGGCTGTGCCCCAAGCAGTCATCGTATCGGATGTGCAAGCAAAAACTACGCCATCAGACCGCCAGTCGCTGCTAGACTGTTTTCCTCCAGCTACACCAGTGTGGATCAAGAACCAGGAGCTTCTATTGAATGCTATTGAAAAAAAGCATACACAAGCCAACGATATCTTCCAAGAACGCACTAACGAGCAAACTGCTATTGCCTTACCAGCACCAGAGGCGTGTTGGGAAACCCCAGCTAGCTGGACCAAGGCCCTGGAGAAGATGATTGTGATTGAGTTTGGTACACGCTTTTATAGCTCTCCTCACAAGGTAATCTCGTACGAGGCTTCGGTGTCACCTGTCTTTAATAAGCATTTTGAGCTACTGACGGAAAAACTGCAAGAGAATCAAAGTAAAGGAATAGACAACATTATCACATCAGAGTCTGCAGAGCAGTTTGACCGATTAAGTAACCTGATTACAGCGTTAGACGACACAGTCCACTTCAAGACGCTCCTCATAGGACTTCGGCAAGGTTTTACAGATTACCAGGTAGGTATCGCGTGCTATACTGACCACCAGATTTTGGGCCGTTATTATCGCTATAAGGTGCCCAAGCGCTACTCTAGGACCCAAGCCCTTACTTTGCGCGAGTTGCATACGCTAAAGCCAGGCGATTACGTAGTACATATCGACTATGGTATTGGGCGATTTGCGGGACTCAGCAAGATGGTTGTCAATGACAAGCAGCAAGAAGTCATACGCCTTGTTTACAAAGACGATGACCTCGTATACATTCACCTTCAATCCCTACACAAGATCTCCAAGTATACCGGAAAAGAAGGTGTAGTTCCTACAATTACCAAATTAGGGTCATCAGCGTGGAACCAGAAAAAGAAGAAAGTAAAGACTAAAATCAAAAGTATTGCAAAAGAGCTCATTCAGTTGTATGGTCAGCGCAAGCAAGCCGCTGGATTCGCCTTTAGTCTAGATAGCTTTTTGCAAGCCAGTCTAGAATCTTCCTTTATTTACGAAGACACACCCGACCAGGCCATAGCTACCGAGGCAGTAAAAAAGGATATGGAAGCCCCACACCCCATGGACCGTTTGATTTGTGGTGATGTAGGGTTTGGAAAAACTGAAATAGCAATTCGTGCCGCTTTTAAGGCGGTCAGTGATAATAAACAAGTAGCCGTGCTGGTACCCACGACCATCTTAGCTTTACAGCATTATAATTCTTTTCGAACTAGGCTGGCTGACTTTGATGTCAAGATTGCCTATATCAACCGCTTCAAGACCACCCAAGAAGTTAAAACGACTTTAGAAGCTACTGCAACCGGCAAGGTGCAAATCCTTATTGGCACGCATGGTATTTTGAGCCAAACTGTTCGGTTTCAAGACCTCGGTCTGCTTATTATAGATGAAGAGCAAAAATTTGGTGTTAAGGCCAAAGATCGACTCAAGCAGCTACGAGTCAATGTAGATGTTCTTACGCTTACAGCCACTCCTATTCCTAGAACACTTCACTTTTCTCTTATGGGAGCTAGGGACCTCAGTGTCATTGCTACGCCTCCACCCAATAGACAGCCTGTGGCTACCTTGATCCATACATTTGATTCTAAAACAATCAAAGAGGGAATTACGTACGAGCTCCAAAGAGGAGGGCAGGTTTTCTTCGTGCACAATAGGGTGAGCGACATTAAGGAGGTAGCCCAAATGATTCACAAACTTGTGCCCCACTGTCGCATCGTTGTGGCGCACGGGCAGATGCAGGGTGCTCGGTTAGAGCAGTCTGTACTCCAATTTATGCAAGGAGCTTACGATGTTCTAGTGGCTACTAGCATCATCGAATCTGGACTTGACATCCCTAATGTCAACACCATTTTCATCAATAATAGCCATCTTTTTGGTCTTTCTGACTTACACCAGATGCGGGGTAGGGTGGGCCGTTCTGACAGGAAAGCGTTTTGCTATCTTTTGGCTCCGCCTACTTCTACGCTAACGGCTGAGGCGCGAAGGAGGCTTAGCGCTTTGGAAGAGTTTTCAGATTTAGGGGATGGGTTTAAGGTAGCTATGCGAGATCTGGATATTCGAGGTGCCGGCGACTTACTCGGAGCAGAGCAAAGTGGCTTTATTGCTGATGTGGGCTTTGATACATATTGCAAAATATTAGATGATGCTGTTCAAGAACTCAAGGAAGGAGAGTTTAAGGAATTATTCGCCGAGGAGCTTCAGGAGAAAGCCCATACTGCCACGGACCTAGATTTTGCTTTGGAGACTGACTTAGAAGTACTTATCCCAGATACCTATGTCAGCAACGTGACTGAACGGATCAGTCTCTATACTCGCCTTGATCGGTTGCAAGATGAAACAGCATTGCGAGCTTTTGAAGCAGAACTACAAGATCGCTTTGGTGCCTTACCTCTACCTGTACAAACCCTTATAGAGCTCGTTCAATTACGTTGGCTGGCCCAGAAGCTAGGACTTAGCAAACTCAAGCTCAAAAATGGGGCCATGCGGTGTTATTTTACAGCTAATACTGCCCCTAATCAGGGTGATGTTCTGGCCCGTGTATTCGTTTATGTACAACAGCATCCTCAGAGATGCCGTATCCAAGAAATCAAAGCACAATTGCTACTTATCGTCGATCATGTAGCTGATATTGAACAGGCACAAGCTACCCTAGAAGCCATTATAGTTGTCCCCTAAGAAAAGTAAAACTTACTGTGTAGAGCATGCGTAGGCCCATTTTTGGCATTACTAATCTTGAATAGATCGCTTATCAGCAAGCACCTGCAGCAAACATTTGATCATCAATGGGATTGAGAATTTCTGGGATCAAGCCAAACGCATACTGAGAAAATATAATGGCGTACCCAGACAGCACTTTTATCTATTCCTTAAAGAGTGTGAATGGAGGTTTAATTAGGGACAACCTAAACAACTGCTAAAAGTACTGAAAAAGTGGTGTTACTAAATACTAATCTATGCCAGCCCCAAGAAAATAATGTGGCAAAGAGTCCTAGAATAGCAAGGATCAATAAGGAAACTGATTTTATGTAGCGCATGAACTTTATCATCCCTTTTGCGTCAGAAAAGAAAGAAAAAAATCACCTGTTTGTCTTATTATCCATCGAGTGATCGTATTTTCGTCACTTGCAACGCTCTCGTGTCTAAACTTAAGCGCATGGGGAGCTACCAATCGCCTATTTATGGATAGGCAGGTACGCTTTGTCTGATACCTACCAGTTTGGTAAAGTCTATCCCACCGTAACTTGGCTTAGGCTACTGACGCTCAGGTACTCATTGGCTAGTGCCATGATTTGAGGAGCACTGATATGCATAATGGTATCGTAATATTGATCGTAATGTGCTTGAGTAAGACCGTGTAGGTAGGCTGCTTTAAATTTTTTCATCACAGAAAATGGGTCGTTGCTTTCCGCCAAAAAACTACCGAGCATATAGTTTTGGAGTGTTTTTAGCTCTTCTTCTGTTATTGGCGTTGTTTGCAATGCTTTTATTTCTTTTTCAATTTCTTGGCAGGTAGCCTCGGCAAAAGCTTGGATTACCTCGGTGGCGATCAGCAGATAACTAGTGTGCCTTAGCGGTACTATTTGGGAGAAAATACCATAGGTATAGCCTTTTTCTTCCCGAATATTGCGCATGAGCCTTGAGCCAAAGTAACCTCCTAGCAACTCATTAACAACCAGGAGTGGTAAGTAGTCTGGGTGTTCTTTTGTAACAAGTACGTTGCCCATGTTGATGGCAGTTTGCAGACTTTCTTTTTTTGCCCAATGTATTTGGTCAGGAGCCTGTGTGGGCCATGAAGGTAGGGGATTGCCCTGGGCTTTTGTGGGTAACGATTGTAAGTGACGGGTAATAGTCTGGAGATCCTGCTCGGTTACTCGCCCACTCACCAAGATGCGGCAGTTGCTCAGCAGCTGATTCTTGTAGTATTGCTTAAGATGTCTTGTTGTAATATCAGCTATTGCCGCCTCGGTAAGTTGCCTACCATAGGGGTGTGTCTCCCCAAACAGTAGCTCTTTGAATTTCTTACGTACTACATGACTGTTTTTCTTAGCCTCTACCTTGAGTGTTTGAGTGGTGAGGTGCTTCAAGTGTTCTAGACGCTGTTCAGCAAAGGCAGGGGCCAAGAGCAGTTCTGCCAGCAAATCAAGCATTGGCGTCAGGTGCTTGGATAAGGTAGTTAGGGTAAAGGTGCACGTATCGGGTCGTACTTGTATCTGGACACTAGCACCATACTGGTCAATGTGGTGGGCAATATCTTGAGCACTTTTATCTTGGGTGCATTCCCGTAGCATCTTGGCTGTAAACCGAGCCACTCCGTTGTGGGGCTCGTACCATGACCCGGCATCGCATATCAACTCTAGTTTGATAACCGGCTGACTTCCTGTGTCGAGAACAAACAGCGGTAATTTTTCCTTGACTTGGTAGGCTTGGGGCCAGGAGAGATGAAAACGACCGATAGTTTTAGAAGGTGGGGGAGTAGTTCTGTCGAGCATGATACGTGAGTGACAAAGTGTGGTTGCTTGGAGCGCTTTATTGAATCATTGTTTTTGTTGTAGAACGGACAGCATCACAGAGCCAAGGATATACAGAACAATACTTAGCGCTAGCCCTTCGGACTGGAGCCAGAGTATGAGTAGAGTTGCAGTCAGTAAGAAACTATATCTGAAGCGGTTGGGGTGCCAGGCGTAAGAAGTAAACTTGAAGGCCATCAGTGGGATATTGGCAATAAGGAGGTAAGAGGTGATAATAACAAAAATAACTAGAAAGTAGGGGTGGCTCATAAAAGCTGTGAGCCAAACACGTTTATTGGCCACTATAATCAAGGGTAGTGTGCTGATGAGTATTCCATTGGCAGGAACAGGCAATCCGATGAATGCGTCTTTCTGTCTGGTGTCAATGTTGAATTGGGCAAGCCTAAGAGCAGAGCAGATGGGTATGAGTATGGCAATATAAGGCAAGTAAGTAAGCGTTGTTTGTTGGTCAATGAGCTCGTACATGATGCATGCCGGTAGCCAGCCAAAGGTGATTAGGTCAGCAAGAGAGTCGAGTTGTTGCCCCAATGGAGAGTGTGCGTTGAGCGTACGTGCTAGCCAACCATCGAAGAAGTCTAAAGATGCGCCCCACCAAATACACCAAATACCCTGCGTTACGTAACCTTTCAGGGCTAGTATAGCCCCTAAACTCCCTACGGTGAGGTTGAGTAGCGTAAAAAAATTAGGTAGATATTTCCTCATTTGCCCAGTGCGGTGCTGCGCACTAACGGCAAAGATAGTGACAATTGCTTAAGATGATGAGGGTAGCGTGTTGTAATAAGTGCGTCCTGTGTAGAACGCACTCACTGGGTTTATTGCATAGAATACAGTCCTACACGATTGCCCTCTGTATCACGGAAGTGAGCAAAGTAACCATCTTCTCCAATATCCGTTCGGGGCAGTAACACTTGACCACCGTTTTCTTCCACACGTTGTAGCGTTTTATTAAGATCGGGGCAGCTCAAGTAAACCACCGTACCCTGTTGGCTAGGTGCTGCGATTTCTGAGGTCACTAATGCTCCCATAGCGCCGGCATGTTCGTGGTCACCCGGAAATATGGCCATGTGGCCATTGGGCTCTTGGGGTGGTTGCAGTTTGATGTTAAAAACAGACTCGTAGAATTTTTGTGCCCTTGATAAATTCTGGGTAGGTATCTCAAACCAACTGGCTAGATTCATGTTCTTCATAGTAATTCACATTTTTGTTTTTCAATAAGCTAATCAATTTTGATTCACTAAGCAAACACCGTGGTATTTTTTTTCGTCAAGCCCCATCTAATTGTTATATAATATATATTATGTTAAACAACAAAATGAAAACACAGCTCTGCTAGGGCTTGTCTCCTCATCTTTGCTTGCTACGCCGTTTCTTGACAGGTGCTTGCTCTATTAAATCCAGACAAACTGCCAGAGTCAGTATACTGGGATCTTCTACTTCTTTGGGAATCTTTACGTGCTTACGCCCTGATTTAATGTAAGGTCCCCATCTGCCGTTGAGAATTTGTATATCAGGTTGCTCATCAAAAGTTTTGATTACCTTTTCTGCATCTGCTTTACGCTTGGATTGTATCAGGGCTATGGCATCGGGCGTGTCGATGGTTAGTGGATCATATTCCCTACCTAAACTGTAAAATTTTTCTTTGTGTTTGATATATGGGCCGTATCGGCCTTTGTTCGCGATCATAGGGCTTTCTTCAAAGGAGCCTACCTCTCGGGGAAGTTCAAAGAGTTTAAGTGCTTCCTCTAGCGTAATGCTTTCCATACGCTGGTCTGGGTGTAGGCTCGCAAATTTGGGCATAGCTTCTCCCTCTTTTTCGCCTATCTGTACCAAAGGGCCATACTTGCCCAACCTGGCAATGACGGGCTGGCCCGTACCAGGCGCTTTCCCCAATAGCCGAGCCGTATCCACATTGGTACGGTCGATCTGGGTTGTCTGTGTTACCTTAGCATAAAAACCGTCATAAAACTCAGCCAGCATTTTGTCCCATGACTTACCCCCATGAGCAATAGCATCTAACTTTTCCTCTACCTGGGCAGTGAAGTCATAATCGGTAACATCAGGAAAATGTGTGACCAAGAAGTCGTTGACGACCATAGCAATATCTGTAGGAAATAGTTTTTGCTTTTCTGTGCCTACGATTTCTCTATGCCGAGCCTGTTGGATAGTTTCTTGCTTCAGGGTGAGGACGATGTAGTTCCGTTCTTTTCCTTCACGGTCTTCTTTGACGATATAGCCTCTCTTCTGAATGGTAGCGATGGTAGGTGCATAGGTAGAGGGACGGCCAATACCACGTTCCTCTAGCTGTTTGACTAGACTGGCTTCTGTGTATCGAGCAGGTGGCTTACTAAACCGTTCTCGTGCTTGCATGTAGTCGAGTGATAACACCTGGCCTACAGCCAAAGGAGGCAACATACCCTGGCGCTCATCTAGCTGCTCTTCTTCCTCTGGCGAAACTGCATATACCTTCAGAAAGCCTTCAAATTTGATTACCTCGCCTTTAGCTACTAGCGTATGTGGCGTGGTGGAGATGGCTATCGTAGCCACGGTTTTTTCTAGCTGTGCATCAGCCATCTGCGAAGCAATGGCCCGCTTCCAAATCAAGGCATAGAGCCGCTGCTCCCCATTGTCTTTTCCTGCGACGCGTTTAGAAAAGTCGGTAGGGCGTATTGCCTCATGTGCCTCTTGGGCTGTTGCTGCTTTGGTTTTATAAGCCCTGGCCTGAAAATAATTTTTGCCATAGCTCTCATGAATTTCTCGTTGTGCACCTGCTACAGCCTCTTGCGATAGGTTGACGGAGTCAGTCCTCATATAAGAAATCTTACCTGACTCGTAGAGGCGTTGAGCTAGTACCATGGTACGCGATACAGAGTAGCCGAGTTTTCTGCTGGCTTCTTGTTGTAAAGTAGAAGTGGTAAAAGGAGGTGCAGGCGATTTTTTAGCTGCTTTCTTCTCTAAGTTTTTGATAGTAAAAATGGCGCCTTTGCATTTCTCTAAAAACTGATAGGCCGCTTTATCGGCCTTAAAGCGCTCTGTGAGCTCTGCTTGCAGGCACTTATTATTGCCCAGATCGAAAAAAGCAGATACCATAAAGCTCGAAACGGGCTCAAAGGCATAGATGGCACGCTCCCGCTCCACAACCATACGCACGGCCACCGATTGCACACGACCAGCAGAGAGGCCTCTTTTGATTTTTTTCCACAAGATGGGTGATAGATCATAGCCTACTAGCCGGTCTAGCACGCGCCGGGCTTGTTGTGAGTCGACAAGCGCTAGGTCAATGCCTCTAGGGTTTTTTAGGGCATTAAGGACTGCATTTTTTGTGATTTCCCTAAAAACAATTCTTCTGGTTTGGGCGTCATTGAGTGCTAAGGCCTCCTTAAGATGCCAAGAGATGGATTCTCCTTCGCGGTCATCATCACTAGCTAGGTAAACATAGTCTGATTGATGGGCTAAAGCTTTCAGGGTTTTAACAATCGGCTGCTTGTCCTTACTGATCTCGTAAGTAGGCCGAAATCCATGGGCTATGTCGATGGCTTTGTTGTTCTTGGGAAGGTCCCTGATATGGCCGTTACAAGAAGCCACTTTATAGTCTGACCCCAAGTATCCTTCGATGGTTTTGGCTTTGGCAGGTGACTCTACGATGACAAGGTTTTTGGGCATAAGTCAGAATTTATTCTCGAGTAGTTATGCTTTTAAAAACAGCAAAATAAGCGAATAGTTTTGGCATATTTTCTAGACAATTTATATGTCATATCATTTTTTTGTAAAAATTTTAGGTCGATAATTTGCATTATAAATTAATAAGTAAAATTTTTGCTACAAAATTTAATCATAAAAGATTCTTTTATGTATACACAATTTCATCGTTTTGTAGCCACGGTACTACTTTTCAGCATCTTACTGCAGAGTTGTGGTAGTCCCAACTTAAAGATGATTGAGCCGGTACATACTAGCGATGAGACTAGAAAACCACAACAGCCTACAGAGGGGATGGTAGCCCTCCATACTCATCGCAGAAATTTCCCTCCGCCAGAACCTACCACCTCGTTGCCTGTTGCCGAGCCGGCTGCCCCCTACCCCACCACTTCTACATCATCCATTGCATTACCTACTACTACTCCAGCCGAAAGCACCTTAGGCGCTACTCCTTCTCATGGTACGCCTGATACACCCGATACGCAGCGTACAGTGACAACTCCTTCGCAGCCTTCTGCGCTTTCTGAGAAGCTATCGCATGCGCCCAGGCCTTTGTGCCCACTCCAAGAAGCTAGTACTTTCCTTGCCCCTCCTACAGCTGGACATATTGCCCAAAACCGCACACTAGCACCTCAGCAGATGATCCATGATGACGTCTTGGTAGGCGCGCACGCACCGTCTGTAAACAAATCTTCCGTGCTACAAACGACTACCCAGGCAGGCACTGAAACAATTCCCCACGCCGATGGTGCGGTGTTGCCTCTTGTTCTTGGGCAGCGTTATCTGACTGCACAAAATCACCAAGTAAGCTTTCGAGAAGAGGCGGGTGTGTGGAAAGCCCAGGTACAAGATGTATGGAGACGGACACAAGTGCTTCCGGTGTTGTGCGCGCCTGGCCGGACACTTGTGAAGGCCATAGAGGCTTTGGCTAGTAAGACCCCAAACCAACACAAATATGAAATCCATATCCTGGAGACGGATCAGCCTCCCTGGGCCCCTCGGGTGGTCTATGTGGGTGCGATGGGTTTGCGTGGTGGGGGGAATAGTGCGAGTAGTGGGACATGTCCTTACGGATATAGAATAAGAGCACGAGACAGCTCTTCTGATGAAGATAATGACTATACAGCGTATAGCAGTGGTTACAATTTATATCGTAATACTAACGATAATTGGGACCATCGTCGTTATTGGGTTAGATCAGACTACCCATTACCCGCTTTATCTGCCAATGACGTACGAGAAGCTACTTGGTATTTTCATAACTGTAGCGCAGCCAAGGATCGTGGTGATTGTCTCTATCCCGTTATTTCTTGCGATAGAATAATGCGATTGCGTGAGCAACGGCGAGAAGAGCGTAAAGAAAGGCGGGAAGTACGAAAAAGAAAGCAAGAGGAAGCAGAACGCAAGCGGCAAGAAGAGGAACGTAAAAAACAGGAGGAAGCAAACACTAAAATTGTAGCGAGTCGTCGTGCTCTGGTTGATAAAATAGCTACAGAAGAAGCCAAAACAGCCAAAGAAAGCATGAAGCGGTTTTTTAAGGAATCGCCTGCTATACAAAAACGACAAGCCCAGATGGAGAGAGCCTTAAAAAGCCTATCTGCGTCGAGCGAGACCGAGCAAACGCACACACAAGAATACGTAAGTACCCCCTATCTGGATAACGCGGATGGCACATTGGCACAGCCGGTGCCTGATGATAAGCAAGAGGAGCGGGTGCCTACCGTAGATGAGAACAACCCTACTCTCTGGGATGTATCCACCAAAGAGAAGGCAAACGAGCCCAGACTGGGAGAGAGTTCCTCAAACCGTCTACAACAGCAACACTTCAATAATCCCGCAAGCCACAAAGGACTTCCTAACGTAGGAGACACTTGCTACCTCAATGTCGGTTTACAGGTGATGGCTAGGCTTTATCCCAGCTTGGTCATAAGCAACAACAACCACGCAAATACAACCGTACGTTACGGTCAAGCCATCCTAGATAAGCTTACTAACCAAGACATGAGAGCAGGAGTCACTACAGCCGAGGCTGAAGCATTCCGTGATATCTTAATGGAAAGCTACAATGTGGGTAAGGGGACACATGACCAACTCCATGCTCAGCAACAAGAAGATGCTGCGCCCGTATTTAACTTTTTGTTAGACCAATGCAAGGCTACGGAGGTGGAATTTTACAGCACTAAAGTGCACCCTGCAGGTAAATATGCTACGACAACGAATCATGAACCCAGTACAGGAACAACGTTAGGCCTACCCTTACCTACAGCACCATTGGCTATTCCTATGAACCAGCTAGTAGCGGATACCTTACGTGGTGAGCATGCTTCTGATGTTATCTGGGAACAGCCTGAGCGTGGGCCAGAGACCCGTGATGATGCCTTTGTAGGGAATAGATTGAGCATCGTTAATCTACATGCTCTACACAACCGTATACTCCCCATATGGGTGCACCGATTTCGCCAGATCGATAACGGGGACGTAAGTACTGCTGAAAAAATAAGTACCCCCATCACGAGCCCTTTCCTATTAAACATCGAAGCAGATCACCTCATAGAAGCCGTTCCTTACACAGGCAAGCTAGTGGGCTTTATTCATCATACAGGAGGACTACATAGCGGCCACTATACTGCCTATGTACAAGATCGGTCAGGAGATTGGGTTTGTTATGATGACACAATAGTCACAACGCTGGATAGCCCTCCCTTACAAGAAGCGCAAGAAGCGTATCTATACTTTTATAAAGCTGTAGATGCTACCCCTGAAGAAGTAGCAAGTAGTGAAGGTCTACCACAACACCCAAACCCTATCGCTACCCAACCACCCTTAGTAGCCGCGGATACGATCGATGCAGAAGCGCATAGCAATAACACAACAGTAGAGGGTGGTACAAGCCACAATGCACAATGGGCACTCCCCGGAACGCAACCATATGTAGGCAGTGCATCGCCCGATAGCGTAGAAGACACCCCCGATCTAGCACAAGCTAGAGTAGCGCTCCAAACATCGTGCCAGGCCAAAGTATCTAATACCAAGCCCCGTTGCCGTGTTCGTGTTACTACGGTAACGTCAGATTCGGATAGTTCTCACACATCTTCAGATGAGTCTACTTCGACTGAAGGGCAGTCATCAACACCGACCGTACCGGCAACTGCTACCATAAACTCTCCCTCATTACACTCCGGCATAAGGGACGTCCCCGATCTAGCACGCGCCAAAGCGGCACAAATCCATAAAGAAAAAGTAGAAGAGCAGATAAAAACTATGCATAAGCAGGTTGAAACAGTGGCACCTACTTCTATGCAGCGTGAAGATCTTAACATCGTTGCACGGGAGGAGTCTAAACTTCAACAAGCTGAGCAGATCTTCCAAGAGTCAATTACACGTGTAAAGGATGCACAAGTGCAGGTGAGCAGGACGCAAAGAAATTTAGAACGTCAGCGGTCCATCGGGACGCCAATAGTAGATGTTTTAAAACAAACACAAGCATCTGATGATACGAGTAGTCTAGCTAGTAGCATTGCTAGTGATCAGGCGGTGGCGGAGCCTTCTAAGGTAGCTCATTCGACATCGACCACACCTTGGACTACTCAAACGCCAACGAAAGACGAAGCTGCCTGTATACAAGCCAGAGCAGCTATGCACAATGCTCAGCAGTTGTACATAGCAGAGCAGAAAAATAGGGAAGAGGCTAAAAGAGCCTACCAAAAGAACCGAAACGCTGTAGCGCAAGCCAAGGCCTCTCTAATACGTCTACAAGCCACAGACTCAGAGGATAACCTTAGTGCCTATGATAGTGCATTAGAAGAGGAATCTTCTGTAGATACTGAAGATGATTTTTTATCTACCTTTAGTAGTAGCAGCAGTATCGCCGATACGGATGCAAGCCTATATGGTATTTGGCCTAATGATGCACTCGCCCATGTGGAATGGGACGGGGCACCAGAGCAAGAAATACCTGCCCATACCGATGCGGACAGCTCCCCACGTTATAATAACGTAGAAGTTGCCGACGAGCAGTCGGAGATATCCGCGAGGGCCACCTCACCACCCGTGGCTGCAGAACAGGCGCCTGTGTCACCAGGTACTTCACCCAGATCTGTTGTTTACCCCTTGCCCACTTTTCGTCAAATGGCCAAGGCAATCACGGTACCATTTGATAATCGCCCACTGGCCCCGCTGGTTCAGTCTGTCGATGGTATTTGCATGCAGCTGACAGGGAGTGTGCTGGGTATGGATCAGTTGACTCATGCGCTTACAAAGGGCCAAACGTTTCTGAAAGAAATGGAGCAGCAGCCCTACAACACTTGTTTAGATTGGCAAGAGCGGATACAAAGAAAAACGCTCACGGAGAAGCTCTCATGCCACGTACGGCTCTATCAATGCTTGTCTCTTTGGACAGCGCAGCTCACGGAAGAAGAGCAGCAAGCTTTTGAAGCGCTCATTGTCCCTATCCTACAACAACACTTCCTGCATGCCAGTACTGAGATACAACAAAAGTTACTTACGTATTGGGAAAATGGGGGCCAGTGCTACACAGATATACTGCAAGAGGCTGAGGTCCCAGACTGGCTCTCGCTATCGCTCTACCGGGAGATTGTGTGCGAAGCCCTAGTCACCAACAACACGCTATTGCAAGAGCAATTTGAGCAAAGGTTAAATGCTCTAATACAACACAAAGAGGGGCGTTCTCAAAAAAAGTTCTTAGTCCAGCTCTTGGGGGCATTGCGCGATAGACAGCAAGTACATCAGCTCGACTTATTAGCGCTTTGTGACCTCATGGAATGGTTGCCTGCCGACGATCCACAAGTTTTGTCGTTGTTGAGCAACCCATCACCTGATTGGTACCCTACGCTCAAAGCCTACACCCTACAACCTCAGTTGGCTGTCTTTGCAGACCGCTATCCCCCAGAAAATAGATCAGTACTGAGCGACCTATTGGCCCGGCTACCATGGAGTAAGGCTATCATCGATATCTTTTTGCAGTCTGTAGCGGAAGAGCAGGACCACATAGCATTAAAAAGTCTGTTGCTCTTTTTAGCTCAGTACCCTATTGAAGACAATAAACTACTTGATGTTTTCCATACCGATTTTCCCGAGAACACGGTAAGCCCCAGCCACTTCCTACGACATTTACTTGCCTGCGAGCTTCTTAAAGAGATTATAAAGGCATTTGGCCAGCATACCCAAGAGCTCAACGGACAAATCACTACCTGGTTACAAGACCACCTAGACACTTTCGATGCGTTATATGCCTGCCTCATCACTTTGAAAGGTGCCGATACCGCTACCCCAGTGCGTTCCGAACAAGCGCTACAACTGCGTGAAGTGTTGACGCTACTCAACGATTATGGAGCCACCTCTGCTGTGGGTAAGCAAGCTTTTCAGGCACTTACTCAGCAACCCTTGGAGCAATGGGAATCTACCACGCACCAGCTAGTGATCAGTGCCACGTTTCGTGCCTCTCGTGAGCTGAGCGTAGAAGAGTTGATCAAAGAAATAGCCGATAACGCCCCAGGTGTTTATTTTGCTGGTGACGCGAAGGAGATACGCAGTAGCTATGAGAAGATACAAAATGCTTACCATAGTACAGCGACTATGCTCCCGAAGGTTCCCAATCTCATTGCATCGTGGTCGCGGAATAACATTCAAGCGTGGGCAAAAGCTGTGAAGGCCCACTACGATGCAGTAAGACCCAACAAGTTGGTTTCCCAAGAAGAGGTACTGGCAGTCTTGCGACGAGCCGTAGAGTTAACACATGGCTTTACACCCCGCGCTACGCAACTTTTATCAGTACTCACACTACTCAATACACCAGAGAAAAAAGGCCGCTTGGCCCAAATCTATACCGGAGAGGGAAAATCGCTCATTGTAGCCATGTTGGCCACTGTGCACGCACTACAAAGTCAGAAAGTAGATGTGTTGACTACCTCTGCCGAGCTCTCGATACCTGAAGTGAAGAAGCAGACGCCTTTTTTTACCCTGTTCGGCCTTACTGCGGGAGAGAATAGCAAGAAAAATGCTACAGAAGATGAGGCTAGGCGTGCCATTTATGCAAAAGACATTGTCTACGGGACAGCCGAGGACTTTCAGGCTGATATCATCAACACCAAGTTCTACCAGCGTGACACCCGGGGCGATCGGGGGTTTGGCGTGGTGTTGGTCGATGAGGTAGACAGTATGCTATATGATGGCCGCAATTGGAATACCCAGCTCTCGGGGCTATCTCCTGCCATGAATCACCTAACCATTGTATTGGGAACTATATGGTACCAAGTCAACAAAGTGGTAAGCCACTTACGGACGATAGATGGCCAGTGCTATTTCATTACTGCAGAGAAATTTGAGGATATCCCCGGTGGCGGCATACGATTGCCAGAAGGCAATAACTTTGCTGAGTGTAGTGAGCCCGTAGACGACCAAATCGCCTATACCAAGAAGAAAATTATAGACCTTTTTGCCATTCTTCTGCGTCCACTCACACCAACAGATCGAAAAAATTTGGAAGCCTATAAGGTGAAAGAGCGGCGTGTTAAGCAGCTCCAAGAAGCAGTACAAGAAGATGAAGAGGCCAGTAGATCAGCACTAAATGCCGCCTCAGAAGCCCTGAAAAAGGAACCTTGGTACCAAGAAGCCACGTACTTAGAAGTACCCTCTCATCTACAGGAGTTTGCCAGGAAACAAGTTCCTCGTTGGGTGGAGAATGCAATCCATGCGCTAGTAGGATATAAAAAAGGAGAGCATTACCTCGTGCAGCATGGTAAGATTGTCCCCGTCGACTACAGCAACACAGGCGTCTTACAACGCAGCACCGTTTTGGACAATGGACTGCACCAGTTTCTACAAATCAAGGAAGGCTTCCAGGTAACACCTGAGGGCGTCTCTACCAACTTTCTTTCTAAGCCCGGTTATTTTAAGCATTACGAAGACCGCATCTATGGACTTACGGGAACGTTGGGTAATGCGACAACACGCAGCTTTTTATCCGACGTATATGGCGTAGATATGGTGAACATACCCTCCTACAAGCAGCGAGAGATCACGGGTAATGAAGGCTCGTGCTATCGTTGCAAAGAGCTCACGCCTCACTTAGTCACTACTACATCGGACGGTTGGCAAAAGGCAATTATAGAAAGCGCTTTACGACCTGCACGCAACGGCCAAGCAGTGCTAGTACTCTGTAAGCACGTCAAACAAGTAAGTCCCCTCAAAGAAGCGTTAGCCCAACAGTATAACCCTGAAAAGCTATTTGACTACACTGGCGAAAAAGACTTTAATAAACACCATGTAGATAGCGGCGAGATTATTCTCGCGACCAATATTGCGGGACGAGGTACAGATCTCACGACCTCCGAAGCGGTAGAAGCGCATGGAGGGCTTCACGTATGCATTACTTTTTTGCCCGATAGCTATCGGGTAGAGCTACAAAATGCAGGTAGAACGGCTAGGCAAGGCAAGGCAAGAAAGGTAGTGCTCAGCTAGTTCTACTCACCGCTGCGGAAGAGACTTTGGAGAGTTTGCGCGCGCAACGAGACAAAGTAGAGGCCTCAGCCATTGGAAAATCCAAGCAAGAAGTAGAAGATAGGGTGGCCGCCGACCGCCTCTTCATGCGTTATTGCGGAGTAGAGGCTTCTTTTTTCCTACCATGGAAGCGCTAAAAAAAGCGAACCTAAGCCAACAGCTAATGGCACGATGGGAGGTCCATGCGGAGGTAGACTTATCCGAAAGTGTAATCCAAGCAGCCTATGAAGTATATGTTCAAGGACGTCTAAATCAGGATATCATCCGGCATGAGAGTGAGCTACTCAAGCAAGAAGCAAGTATTACAGAAACCATGCAGCCAGTGAGTACTCATAGTGAGTCGGCTTACCAGGAAAAACGTGATACACTGATACAAGAGCTAAAAGAAAAGCTCAAAGAAGAAATTCCTATCGAGGAATTTCGCAAAGAGTACGAAAAGGAAAATCGTGAAGCCTTTTTGCGAGCTGCACAAGCGCAGGAAGAGATTCCTGCTGATGTCCTGGTAGCCTTTCTAGCAGGGCAAGTATATGTCCCTCCTGGCGCAGAACTAGCCAGTCAATACGGATGGGCAGAATATGAGCGCAAAGGAATTCGAGAGCGGTGGGGTATTTGGCTTAAGGGAGATAACGCAGAAGAAGAAAAAACCCACACAGAACGCTATCGTCGCTTTGGTGACTTTGAAAAAGCCCTGAAAGACGACGCCCAGCAAAACCAGCTCATTAAAAACCCATATTACTACGTCCAGAAAGGCAATAAGCTTTTGAAAGATGGACTTTCTAATAGCGCTGTAGTGGCGTATCAAAAAGCCATTGACTTAGATCCCAATTACAGTATCAATGCACGGTACAACAAAGCGAGAGCTTTGGTCTACCCCGAAGAGAATAAGCATAATCATGCAGAAGCAAAGAAAGAACTAGAAAAGGCCCAAGAATTAATCGACCAACGGAAACATACACTACTCTGCTTCGATACCATAGTCGGTCAGACCGGCACAAAGCCAAAGCCTGGTACCTCAGAACACGTGCAGCACCAGATGGACATTCTCAGTCAGCAAGAGCATTACCTTCAATCGGCTCTTAGTGTCATTGAGTACGCACAAGAAAAAAACTGGCATGTAGAAATTACCGAAGTCAAGACAACACAAGAGCTCTTCAAGGATTCGTCAGGTAGCCGTAAGCAAGCCATTGATGAAGCAGCTTGTAATGGATTTACACAAGTGTTTAGCATCAAAGAAAAAGAACCGCCACCACCTAAGGATTGGTGGAGCGTGGTGGCAGTGGCTATGATTGGACTGGCGCAGATTACAGCAGGTGTCCTGATTACAACATGTACCCTAGGTATAGGAGCTACGCTTGGTAAGGCATTGATCAGCGAAGGGGTCTCTGACCTGATCACTTCCGTGAAAGCAGGGATCCAGGGCGGATTCAGCTGGGCAGAGTGGGGCTTACAGAAAGCCATTAGTCTGGCCGTATCGCTCATATCAGCTGGGTGGGATGCGATCAAGAAAGGTTGTAAAATGGTAAAAGAAACTGCTCAAAACCTGGGGAAAGCGGTTAAGGAAGTTGGTAAAAAAAGCATAACCGAGCTACGTAAGAAGGGGATGAAAGCAGCTATACAACGTGTGGGCGTGGAGCTAGGGAAAGGAGTAGCTAAGGAATGCGTCAATACATTGGTCAACTACGGGGTAGACCAGCTCTTAATGAAAAATATAGAAAAAGAAATTGCTACAAGAGTCACAAATAAGGTAATTGATTCTTTACAAAAAAGTTCGTTGATCCAAGATGCGATGGCGTTGGATATCAAGAATGAAAACAACTACTGGCAAAATATCCTGCTTCAAGAAGGGATGGCGTTACTGGAAGTCGAGAAAGAGAGCAAAGTGCTCTACGCCCTCAAAGAGGTAGCTAGCAACAAAATCAAAGGCGCCAAAGCCGCCATGCAGAGTGCTGCCATGCACAAGGCGTTGTCTGAGATTTTGACCCTGACAGATGGTTTCTTGGATCAGCTCCACAAAAAACTGGAAGAAGACCATGGCGAGAAGATACGTAAGGCCAAAGAAGCCAGCCAAGCAGAAGAGGCAGAGCAGCAACAAGCAGAAAGGCAACAAGACCATCAGCAGACCAGTGCTGCTGCTCCTCCTATAGACGAGTCAGATTTAGAAATACCCATAATAACCCTCCGAGAGGACTACAAAAGTGATTTGAAGAATTACTACCACGATAGTCCTTCTGATGCTAAGAACCTAAGTAGGTCTTTCAGTAGCGCCATTACTGGCCGTATCACGAGCAAGATACAAGGAGACGTCCTCAGGCCTGCTACCGGAGCATTGGTCAATATGGGAATTGACAAAATGCTCGAAAAAGTAGACGCCGTCGTTACAAAGAACGAAGAAGATTTCTGCAAAAAAGGAGCCGTGTACTACCATGGGAACAAAGTCGGTAATGAGTCCCAAGAGAGAGGTAAAAAAGGGGATAATAAAAAAGAAGCTGATGATAAGCCGGATAAAACAGCTTCAGATAATGATCCATCGTCCTCTAATAACCCAGAAAATCGTGCCGGTGAGAATGAGCCTGTACCCCCTGCCAATAAAGAAATGGCAGATAAAATTCGCTCTGGCGAGCAAGCCAGTATTGCAGAAATTGGACCAGCAGCAGCGGAATCGGGGTCTCCTATAGCCGTCTATGATGAAAAAGGGAAGCTCCAAGAGATCGTAGGTAGAGATCAAAAAGGTCCGCTCTTAAAAGTACAGCACACCCCTTCCTCCGATGGTAAATCAGGCCATTATGTCCCCTATGGCACGGAGGCAACAGCCGCTACTAGCGGCACGAACAACTGCTTGTATGACGCACTGGCTTGCCAGACGGACAAAGTCAAGAGTGGTGCTGAACTTAGGGAAAAAGTAGCGAACCGGATCGAGCGTTCTAAGCATACCCCAGCCTTGCACCAGGCGGTCGAGGCATTGAGAGCGCATAATCCTAGGGCGTTGCGAACGGGAGGTGGTCTGCACGCAGCTACTCAGGAAATGAGGCATAGAGAGCGTAATAATCCAAGTAGCGATTACAACAAGGGGCGCCTAGCTAAGGAGAATCCTGATTATAGCGCTTTACAAGAAGCGGTCAAAGCTGCTAAAGATGCTGGTGACCAAGACCAGCAGAAAGCGCTAGAAGCGAAGTGTAGCGCGATGGAAGTCGAAGCCCTTGAGGTGCGTCGGGTGCAGGAACGACAACGAATCATTAATGCAGGTGAAAGTGTTTTTTATTTTGGTTCAGGATTGGGCAATGCAGTGGGTAATAACCTAACTTTAGGCGCATTCCCCGCGGCGATTTGTCGCATCCCGCGTTCTTAGCGGGTCAGCAGGTGGGTGATGGCCTGAGTATTGGCGTAGGCGCAGGCGAGACGCTACTTGGAGGGGGACTTATGGGCGGCGGCGGTTTGATGATGATGACCAGTGGGGGCACTTTGGTACCCGTAGGTGCTCCCCTAGCAGCCGAAGGCGCAGCCATAGCAGGCCATGGCAGTGTAGTGATGAGCAAGTCGCTCCTCGAGTTTGCTAAACATAAGGAGGGGAAGTATGAGGGGAAGAAGCATAGTGAGAAAGTTGGGAGCCAGAAGCTCAAAACTCCCAAAGGTCATCTGAGTGGTAAGCAAGCTTCGAAGGATATACCTGATTGGATGAAAGGTTTACGTCCTAGAACAGGAGAGAGTGGGAAAAATTTTGCCAAAAGGCTCATGGATGGCAAATATGGAGCTGGAAATTATAAAAGAGGGCCTAAAACTGAATTTAGTAAAATTCAAAAATGGGCGGACAGAAATTTTGAGTGATATTATGAAATACGTTTACATAGTACATCATACACATGTGATCTCAGAAGAAAATGAAGATATAAAACTTATAGGAGCATTTTCTTCAAAAGAAAATGCTATAAAAGTAACAGAGAAATATAAACAACTTCCGGGGTTTAGAGAAGCCCCAAAAGGCTTTGATATCGATAAGTATCAAATTGATGAGGAGTATTGGTCGGAAGGTTACTTTACTACTCAATAATTAATTCTAGACGCCGGTTATAGGGCATTACAGCTACTATCAGCAGCGCGACGTAGTAGCTTGCTATGGAATTAGAGGCACATGAGGTGCGTCGAGCGCAGGAACGGCAAGTAGCGCGTTACATCTTACAATTAGGTGCTGCTACCGGTGGTACGGGCCTCCTTCCTTTCCTGGCAGGCGCAGGCGCTCTTTCCGGCGTAGGGATTGCGCTAGATTCAGAGATTCATGCAGACATCCAAGCAAGAGATTGGCCGGGCGTTTTGCATCACTCGAGTTATCATTTACCTTTAGTAGGCGCAGGGCATCGTG